>USII01000118.1 GCA_900554725.1 uncultured Eubacteriales bacterium | reverse complement strand
CCTCTCAGCAGCATCGCAAGAAACCGTTCCAAAAAGCAATGTATCATCGGCCAAGAAAAGAGCCGTGCGGTTAGATTGAAAAGAGGCCGGCGCCTTATAAGTTCTGCCGCATTTTTTATTGTTCTCTTTTAATTTTCAATAAAAAATGCGGCACAGTTCTCCCGCACCGCATTTCTCATTTGCTGGCGCGCCTTAGGTTTGCTCCTTTACCGCGCTAGCGAATCTGCCCCGCTCCTCTTATGACATATTTATAGCTTGTAAGCTCTTTGGGCCCCATCGGCCCCCGCGCATGCAGCTTTTGCGTACTAATCCCGATTTCTGCGCCAAAACCGAATTCTTCTCCATCCGTAAAGCGCGTAGAGGCATTGACATAGACCGCCGCCGCATCCACCCGGTCCAAAAAATAGCTGGCGTTGTGCTCATTTTGCGTCACAATGCATTCCGAATGCTTTGTGCCGTATTCGTTGATATGCAAAACAGCCTGCTGGACATCCGAAACCACCTTCACCGCAATGATATAGTCAAGGTATTCCTTTCGGTAATCTTCTTCGCTGGCGGGCAATGCGCCATAACGCTGGCAGATGGCATCTCCCCGCACTTCCACTCCTGCCTTTTGAAGCGCAGCAAAAACTCCGGGCAGAAACGCATCCGCTATCTCCTGGTGCACCAGCAGGTTTTCTATCGCATTGCAAACAGAAGGCCGGGATGCCTTTGCATTTATGATAATGCGCTCGGCCATTTGGAAATCTGCGCTCTTATCCACATATACATGGCAATTCCCCACGCCCGTTTCGATGACGGGTACTGTTGCATTTTTCACAACCGCCTGAATCAGCCCTGCCCCTCCTCTTGGAATCAGCACATCCACCAGGCCGTTCAGGCGCATCATGCAGCTGGCTGCCTCTCTTGATGTATCTTCGATAAAGCCAATTGCACTCTGGGGCAAGCCGGCAAGCGTCAGCGCAGATTGTAGCGCTCCTGCAATCGCAAGGTTGGAAAAAATCGCATCGCTTCCACCCTTTAAAAGAACGGCATTCCCCGTTTTAATACAGAGCGCCGCCGCATCCGAAGTGACATTTGGCCTCGCTTCGTAAATAATTCCTACAACACCAAAAGGAACGCGCCTTTTTTCAATTTTAATTCCGCTCTTTGCCGTCCAGCATTCCAGCACCTCGCCCACAGGGTCTGGAAGGGCAATCACCTTGCGAATGCCCGCCGCCATTGCCTCCAGCCGAGCCATATTCAGCGCCAGGCGGTCCATCATCGCTTGGCTGGTGCCCTTTTTGCGGGCATTCTCCAAATCCTTCCGGTTCGCCTCCAGGATCTGTGGCGCCTGTGCCAGAAGTACCTGCGCCATCTTTTCAAGAGCAAAATTTTTCTTTTCTTCCGAGCATATTCCCAGCGTATAGCTGGCCTGCTTCGCCGCTTCTGCAAGCGCCACAACCTGCTTCATATTCGCCCCCGCTTTTTTGTTTTTTTCATTATAGCGAAGAGCTGGCATTTTTTCAATCCCAAAGGGAGGTGGCCTTACGGTAGGGCCTTAAAAATTCCCGTGCGGAAGCAGCATCTGGAAATACCTTGCCTGCCCAAAGCGCTTGCCTATCCTCTTGCGAAAGCTGTTCCGCCCGAATGGGAATGCGCTCCAGCTCTTCAAAATTTTCCTCAAAATCCTCGCACTTTTTCAGCACTGCTTCCTCACCTTCCAGATAAACCAAAATATGATCAGGGCAGTAGCAGGAATAGTGCCTTTGCAGCACAGCCTGCATGGGTGAAAATTCTTCCACTGTAAAGCCGGGGAATTCCTCGGCCAGTTCCTGTTTTGTCAGCCCGATATAGCGGCGGATATCCACCTCCTGCTCCATCTCATGCCCGCAAAGTTCATAGCGATATTTGGCTTGAATCGCGGCGCCAAATGCCAAGGTCTCTCCCTCGGTCACAGTCTCCTCCGCCAATATCTGCGGCTGGCTTCTTGCATAGAAATACCCCGTCACCGCCACCGCCAAAAAAAGCGCAAGCAGCATCCATCTGCGCCATTTCTTTCTGCTCTCGTCCTGCTGAAAATTTTGCATGATAAAAAACCCCCTCCGGAAAATCCTTTGGGGTTAGTATGGCATTTTTATTGCGCCTTATCCTGCCCGGCCTTTTCAAAAACGCGCCGAACATCTTCCAGTGTGCATGCGCCGTGGAACATGCGTTTTGTCCCAAGAAAAACCGCCGGAAGATAATAGTAGTCGAAAGTCTCGCTCTCTTCCGCGCCACTCTCTATCCGGTGTACGCGCACTTTTGGAAATTCTTTTTGCATCTGTATAAAAAACTTTTCTGCCTCCTTGCAGTAGGGGCAGCCCTGTTGCACAATTAGCGTTATCTCTTTCATGGCAGCCACTCCTTTTTGGGCAAAATAAACCCGCCCAGAACGCCGGGCGGGTATGTATCTCTTATTTATTACAGCTCCTCGTCAAGCTCCGCATTATGGTAGACATTTTGAACATCGTCGTTCTCTTCCAGCATATCCAGCATCGCCTCCACGCTCTGCCTCTGCTCGGCGCTCAGCGAAACGGTTGTCTTTGGAATCTTATCCACTTCGGCAGATAAAAAGTGATACCCCGCTTCCTCCAACGCCTCTCTTACCTGGGAAAAATCTGAAGGCGCCGTCTGTATCTCGTATATGCCGTCTTCCAAGCTGAAATCCTCTGCCCCGGCATCCAGCGCCGTCATCATAAGCGTCTCTTCCTCGATGCCTTCCTCTGCCTCTACCGTGATAATGCCCTTTGCATCAAACATCCAGGAAACGCATCCGCTGGTGCCCAGCGAGCCGCCATTTTTGGAAAGCGCATGCCGAACTTCAGCCGCTGTGCGGTTCTTATTATCGGTAAGGACATCGATAATAACGGCGACACCGCCCACGCCATAGCCTTCATAGGTGATGGTTTCATAGTTAATATTGCCAAGCTCGCCCGATGCCTTTTTTATCGCCCGTTCAATGTTGTCGTTCGGCATATTGTTGGCCTTCGCTTTGGCAATACAATCCCTAAGCCGCGGGTTCATCGTTGGGTCTGGGCCTCCGCCTTCCTTTACGGCAACTGCAAGCTCTCTTACAATTTTTGTAAATACCTTGCCCCTTGCTGCATCGGTCTTTTCCTTTTTGCGCTTGATTGTGGCCCACTTGGAATGCCCTGACATAAAAACACCTCGACTTACATTTAAAATAACCGTTTTATTTTATCATACCGCTATTCTGTTTTCAAGGTATCAGGTCCATAAAGCCGCTGCTATTATCGAGATCCGCATAGGTTTGCGGCACATTTCCCACAATAATCGCATCGGCAATGAGCACCTGGCTCTGCACATGGACATTCTGGCTCGCACTGCCCACCACCAGGGCCATATCGCTTTTTAGCACAATATAGATTTTATAGCGCGTCTGGTTGATGCCCGCGGCATAAAATTCAGTAAAATACTCTGCGCTCACTGCGCCCATGGGCAGCACGCCCACTTTCAGCTCCGGCCCCATTCCCGAAAAGAGTTTGGAACCCAGTGCATTTCCCAGTGGGATAGATATTTTTTGCTGTTCCAACTGGTATATCTTTTCCTGTGCCAACTGAACACATTCATAGACAATCTCGTTCATTTCCGCCGCATCCGCACTCACCATGGAAATACGCCCCTGCTCATCCTTTTCGGTTTTCAGCAGGTTTTCCACAGCAGGACGATTTTTCAGCGTCTCACTGACAGATGTATTCATAATAGAAATGGCGATATTGTTAAGCTGCGCCTCCCCTTGTACCAGAAGGTTATCGTGGAGCTCCTGTTCCAGATAGAAGTAGCCCGCCAGTATGAAAACCAAAATACTCGCCAAAATGGCGAACTTTTTTGCCCTTCTTCTCTTCATTGCCCTCCCTTTCGGCCGCACGCCCATGGCATTGTAAACTTTTCGCCAAAACTTTCGCCTTTCCTATCTTTCTATGTTATAATATGCCATATGCAGTTCTAAGTTCTCTTTACAGGAGGAAATATGAGCGGACAGAAAAATACTCCGGGCTTTTCCCAGAAAATAACGGAGTTCTTTCA
>USII01000117.1 GCA_900554725.1 uncultured Eubacteriales bacterium | reverse complement strand
CCTCCATTCTTCGAAACATGGGAATCATCCCGCATTTTTCTATCACCCGGCGGGATTTTTCATTCCCCTCAAAATGTCCGCACCAGATCATATCAAGCCCCATCTCATAGAAACCGTATTCCATCATCTTCATCGCTGCTTCTGGCATCAGCCCCTGTCCCCAATATGCCGGGTTCAGCACATACCCCATCTCCCGGGATTGCATGCGCTCATAGGCAAGGCTTACCAGGCGATCATGCAGCCCGATACTTCCGATCACCTTTCCGTTTTCCTTCAGCTCCAGTGCCAACACAAGATCCTTCTTCTCCTGCATAAAGCTGCGCACAGTTTCCCTGCTTTCCTCGGCAGAATCATGCACCGGCCAGCCCGCCTGCGGCCCGACTCGCGGGTCTTTTGCATATTCATACATATCCTGGTAATCCGCTTCCCGCCAAGAGCGAAGCCACATTCTTTTTGTTTCCAACTGCATAGCTCTTACCTCATTACCTCAAATACTGTAATATCAAACGGTATGCTTCTACCAGGCTTTGCATGCTTGCCGCGCAATTGGCGGGACTGGGCGAGGGAAGCAAAAGCGCCGGCATTCCCGTCCTCTGCTGCTGGTATTTCTTATAGAGCGCCGCCGCCTTTTTTCCCGTGGTAAAAACGGCCCGAATCTGCGCTGCCCTGAAAATCGGGCAAAGATCGCTCGCCACAGGGTTTTGAATGCTGGCATCCGAAGCTCCCTGGATTTCACATGCGCGCAGGACATCATAGAGTGCAATCCCATGCCGGCGCACATAGGCCGCCCTTTGCTCCGCTCCCTGAGGCGCAGGCTCCTGCAGCACAGCGCTCAGAATGCGCCAAAAGCGGTTCTGGGGGTGCCCATAGTAAAAACCCATTTCCCGGGATTTAGGGGAGGGAATCGTTCCCAGTATTAAAATTTTCGAATGGCTGTCATAGACAGGCTCAAGAGGGCTTATTATCTTTTCCATTTGCACTGCGCGCCACATCTTGGCAGGTTCCCCGCGTCACACGGAGCAAATCCTGCGGCTTAAGCTCCACCTGCTCTCCAATTCTGCCCGCGCTCACCACGAGAAAATCCAGGTTTTGTGCATCCGAATGCAGCACCGTCTGATAGTGCTTTTTCATGCCAATCGGCGAACAGCCGCCGCGCACATAGCCTGTCAGGCGCTGAAGTTCTGCCACATGTACCATGCAAACTGCCTTTTCCCCCACCGCTCGGGCTGCCTTTTTTAAATCCAATTCCTTGCAGACGGGCACTACAAATACATAGTGTTCCCCGCTGACCCCTTCTGTTACCAGAGTTTTATAGACACTGGCCACATCTTTTCCTATCAGCCCTGCGACGGTTGTACCATCCACCGCCTTGCCCTCGTGAGGGTATTGATGCGCCGTATAGGGTATTTTTTGCTGCTCCAGCGCCCGCATTACATTTGTTTTTTCCTTCTTTGCCATTTTTCCCCGCTCTTTCAATCAGGGCAAACGCCCTTTTCCTTTTGGAAAATCTGGCAATAGCGCTGCATGGCTTCTTTTATGATCCTGACTGCCTCTTCTCTTCCCATCACCGGGTTTACGGCCGTCTGCTTGTTTTCCAGCTGCTTGTACACGGAAAAAAAGTGTTCCATCTCGCTGAAGATATGCTTGGGCAGCTCCTCTATGGAACGGCTTTGCGCATAGGTTGGATCCGAAAAAGGAATGGCAACGATCTTCTCATCGTTTTTTCCATTATCTATCATTTTAATTACGCCAATTGGATAGCACTGCACCAGCGTCATGGGCAGAATTGGCTCGCTGCAAAGAACAAGGACATCCAGCGGATCGTTGTCGTCCCCGTAGGTCAGCGGAATAAAGCCATAGTTTTGCGGATAATGCGTTGAAGTATGCAAAACTCTATCCAGCCGAAGCCAGCCTGTCTGCTTATCCAGCTCATACTTATTGCTGCTTCCTTTGGAAATTTCGATAGCCGCCGTAAAATTTTCCGGCGCTACAGCCTGCGGCGAAATATCGTGCCAAATATTCATCCTGCGACTCCTTTCTCCTTACCGCTCTATATCCCGCACAAATTTTACCTTGCAGAATTCGTCCCGCTCCGTATTGACAGCAAACGCCGTGAGCAGGCCATCGCGCTTTTTATCGTTTATCAGGATGCGCTCTCCCCTTCCTGCATTAAAGATAATGTGATCATAGCGCACCCGCTTTTCCCGCAAAAACCGCAGGGTATGGGGCTTTTCATATTCCGTGCGCGCCGTAAGAAAGACGATCATATCCTCCTTTGGAATGCTTTGCAAAAACTCCTTCGCCCCGGGCAAAAAGGAATCTTCTCCATCTAAAAACGGGCCATCGTGCTTTACAATTGTGCCATCCAGATCCAAAATCCAGGTTTTAGGCATGTGGGATAAGTGTATGGTCTTTTCTTCCACGCGCGCTTCCTCCCCTTGCTGCTCATTTGCCTAGATTGTAGCATAACGCCGCTTCCACTTCAATGGCTAGCGCGCTGCGCAGCAAAAGCCCTTCTTAACCCAAAGCCAAAACCGCCTTGCCGCCCAATCAAATATGCCCTATTTCAGGCGCGCTCGGGCGCAATTTTTTCCAGCTCCCCATAGGGGATTTCCTTCGCGTCCTTCCAAGGCGAAACCCTCGTATGGCTCAGTGCGCGCCGGATGACCTCAGAGATTCTGTGCCCCTCCTGCAAATGCATATGTGCCCCGCAGTAGACGGCCTCCATATAGCGGGCAAAAGGCATGCGCCTTCCCTCATAGCGCGGCATTGGATAATTCATATCCTCCTGCATTGCGACCCACGGGATCAAATCGCTTGCCTCCGAAATACTATAGCTGCGCGCGTTTCCAGCGCGCTTATATTCTTTTCCCAGCTTCTGGTGCAGCGCTTCTATTTTTTGGAACATTCCCTGATCCATCCTATACGCGGGAATGGCCAGCAGCGCATGATAACCGGCTAAATCGATCTGGCATCCGTGCATGGCTAAATCCAGCAGCCAGCAGTATAGAAGTTTTTCCAGCTCTTTTTTATAGCATGCTTTCAGAAATAAATCCATCAGGATGTTCACATGAGAAATGGCAACCCAGCCGTTCTGCTGCATCAGCCAGGCCTCTACGCGATAGTCGCACCCTGCCGTGCCGTCCTCCAGGCGGCTCTTATATCCAGGGTAGGATAACTTTATGAGGAGATTGGAATGAATAGAGCGCGGGAAATAGGACAAGGCATGCCATTCCTTTTTGTCCAGGGAGTCCTTTATCTTCATTTCCTTGCTCTGAAAAACGCCGAGCAGTTTTTCTCTCATGCCAGTATAATCCATCTTCTCACTCCCCTCTTGCGCCTAAATAGATAAAAACCACGCCTCATCGATCATATAGTCATTGACCGGGGCAACCCCCAGCTGCAACTCTTTGAGTTTTTCTATCAGCTCATCTCCATCCATCAGATCAATGGGTGCGGCACCTGGCCGGTTTGCCTCTTCAACGGCCGGTGCTGAAAATTTCCCGGTTGTAATAAACAGCCCCTTATCCGCTCTTCCCTGCATGGCGCCCCTGAAATCTCGAATTTCTCTGGCAGATACATTTCCTGCATACCGTTTGCACTGGAATAACATATGAAAGCTGATAATGCCATTCAGCTTTACAATGCCCATGCCGTCTATCCCGCCATCTCCCGTTTTGCCTGTGACCATGACCTGAGTAAACCCGCACTCCCTTAACAGCCTTTGTGTCAGGCGCTCAAAGGCATCTGGCTTTATATTGAGAAGAACATTTTTCAGCTTCTCCCGCCAGGGTTGCACTTCGTCTGGCATCTCCATGCCATCATTTTCCGGATTTTCATCTTCCACACTCTTAGCACAAGTGTTCTTCTCTTTTAGAGCAATCATCTCTCGAACCTTTTGTACAATCTCGCTGGGGTTGATTTCCTCCATTTCCCTGCCACGAGTTGTCAGCGACCATACGCCACGAGAGGAATTTTCCAAAACGCCGACCTTTTTCATATATGTGCGCGCCCATGCCAGCCTGTACTCAACTTCCGTTTTGCTGCTGCCCCCATCACTCCCTGCACTTGGGG
>USII01000116.1 GCA_900554725.1 uncultured Eubacteriales bacterium | reverse complement strand
ATTATATGGAGCACTTGATTGAGCGGGGAATCAGAACTCCACATAATATTCCAGCTCCAACTCGTGGCGAATGGGAATTCCATTTTCGCCAATTTCCGGAATGGAGGGCTTTAACTTACGCGAAAGAGTGAGGGCATCGCGGCGAATGCGCACCAAATCAAATCCCCTTTTCTGATAAAAACGCAGCGCTTCCAGGTTATCGTTGGTAGTAATGAGGACGACTTTTGGGCAGCGGTGGTTCCGAGCGATTTCGATGGCACTATTGATAAGCGCCGTGCCTATCCCTCTATTTGGGCAAAGACAATCCAAACTTAAGATCTCCAAAAAGGAAGGAGTGATGCGGTATAAAAGCAGCGCAACAATCCTGTCCTCTGAACGGAGCAACAGCCCAGGGCAGTTGGTGAGAGGGATACAGTCCCCCCGCAGAACCATTTGGGTGGAATACCAATGCTGGCGGATAAAGGAACGGACCAACTCCCGATTTTGATGGGAAACATTTTCAAAGCTGAACATCTTTCCCTCACTGATTGGAGTACAGCTTGTAATAGGCGCCTTTTTTCTCTAACAGCTGTTTATGTGTCCCCTGTTCCAAAATACCGCCCTTTCCGATGACGAGTATGAGATCTGAATTGCGAATGGTGGAAAGGCGATGTGCGACGATAAAGCTTGTGCGCCCTTTTAATACAGTGGTAATCGCATGCTGAATGAGCTGTTCTGTTTGAGTATCGATAGAGGAAGTTGCCTCGTCCAAAACGAAGATACGCGGGTCTGCCAAAATGACGCGGGCAAAGGAAATAAGTTGCTTTTGCCCGGTGGAAAGGCGAATACCCCCTTCGCCAACCTCCGTATCATAGCCCTCTGGCTGCTCTAAAATAAAGCTTTCGGCATGCACCATCTGGGCAGCCCGGCGCACTTCTTCGTCTGTGGCATCTTTGCGCGCATAGCGGATGTTATCTCGGATAGTTCCGGAAAAAAGGTGAGGGGATTGAAGAACATACCCCAGATTGCGCTGAAGCCAGAGCTGGGAGCGTTTGCGGTAATCCACCCCGTCAATTAGAATTTCTCCGGAGGTAGGCTCATAAAACCGGCAGATGAGGTTTATAATGGTGCTCTTTCCGGCCCCTGTTTCGCCTACAAGCGCCACGCTCTTTCCAGCGGGCACATGCAGGTTAAAGTGCGAGATGACCGGTTCTTCCGGGATATAGGAAAAGCTCACATCCTTAAATGTGATATCGCCATGTATTGCCGGCCAGTTTTCAATTTTGGGTGAAAAGCTATCGCCGAACTTCTCTTCCACTTCTGGCGCATCGATAATATCAAGCGGGGCATCCAACAAGGACAGCACGCGTTCTGCCGCAGCCTGCGCGCTTTGAAATTCCGCCAAAATGCGCGCCAGCTGCTGGATTGGATCAAAGAGCTGAGTGGTGTAGGAAAGAAACGCTGAAAGCGTGCCAAAGCCGATGATCCCAAGCAGAACTTCGCGTCCGCCCTGGTATAGTGCAAGGGCAGTTCCAATAGAGCTTAAAAGCATGACAATGGGCATAAAAATTGCCGAAAGTACCGCTGAGCGAACAGAAACCTTGCGCATGGTTGTAGTAATTTCCTGAAAGTCCTCCAGGTTTGCCTGTTCGCGAACCAGTGTTTTGGTGGTTACAGCGCCCATAATGCCCTCGTTAAATGCTCCAGTAATGCGGGAGTTGGTTTTGCGAACCTCCCGCTGGTATTTTAGAATCTTCTTCTGAAAATACATGCAGGCGATAGCGAGAAATGGAATAACGCATAGGGCGATGAAGGCGAGTTGCCAGTTGAGGGAAAACATAGCCGCCATGCACCCGACGACAAAGCCCAGAGACCACAGCACATCCACAATGCTCCAGGCGATCATTTCAGAAAGCCGGGCGACATCGCTTATCATGCGGCTCATGAGATAGCCAACGGCGGTTTTATCGTAAAAGGAAAAAGAGAGTTTTTGCAGCTTTAGAAAAACTTCCTGACGGATATCGTAGGAAATCTGCATTTCCAGCTTTCCTGCGCCCGAAACATAGAATACAACCCCCAGGCTCTGGAAGGCGATTGCGATTACATAAAGGGCGAAAAACCACCCCAGGCCCTGCATGGAACCGGGAGTAATAAAGCTGTCGATGGCATACTTATTGAAAAGAGGATAGGCAATATCCACAAGCACCACGCATAGCATGGAAAAAATAGTAAAGATGACAAGCTTTTTAGAGCGCCAAGCATAACCGGCAAGGCGCTTCCAAAGCCCTATATTGATTTTTTGATCAAATTCTTCTTCGCGAAGGCGGCTCATATCGTATCTCCTTTTTCTAAGTCGATTTTTTGCATACTCTGGATTTGGGCGATTCGCCGATATATTCCATCCTGCGCCATAAGCTGCTCGTGTGTGCCCTGCTGCACAAGGCGCCCATCGTCCAACACAAAAATGTTATCTGATTCCCGAAGCGTGGTGATGCGGTGGGAGATGATAAAAGTAGTGCAGGTTCCCCGGATGGAGGGAAGGGCAGAACGAATTGCGGCATCTGTTTCTGTATCCACGGCGCTCATGGAATCATCGAAAATAAGGATGGGAGCGCGTTGCATGAGTGTGCGCGCAATGGCAACGCGCTGTTGCTGACCACCGGAAAGTGTTACGCCACGCTCGCCTACAACAGTGTCGTAGCCCAAATCAAAGCGCCGTATGACATCGTGAATCGCCGCCGCCTTTGCTACGGAATAGACCTCCTCATTGCTGGCATAGGGGGCAGCCATGCGGATATTTTCCATAATGGTGCGTGAATAGAGAAAAGGCTCCTGAAGCACGATGCCAATATTGCGCCGGAGGTGTTCGTGTTCAATATCGTTGATATTGACGCCATCTATCAATATCTCCCCGGAGGTGCACTGGTAAAGCCGCTGTAGAAGATGAATCAGAGAAGTCTTGCCGGAGCCGGTAGAGCCCAATATGGCAATGGTCTGCCCGGCTTTTACGGAAAAACTGATATCTTTTAGCACATCGTCAAACCGGTGATACCCAAAGCAAACATGCCGATATTCGATATTTCCGATGATTTTAGGGCGGAGCGCCTTTCCGGGTTCTTTTTCGGGCTCCGATGAGAGGATTTCATCCAGCCGCCCCAGGGAAACCCCCGCTTTGCCTAAATCCGATAAGATGCGCCCTAGCTGGCGAACAGGCCATGTCAGCATGCTGGTATATGTCGTAAAGACCAAAATATTGCCTAAGCTAAAGCCTTGCGTTGCGGCAAAGTAAATGCCGGCCAGTGTGGAAATGGCAATCTGGAGATAGCCAAGACCATCTGTTCCGCCCCAATAGATGCCAAGCAGTGTATTGAGTTTTGCCGTAATATTGCGGTAGGCGCGGTTCTTTTCCGTAAATTTATCCAGCTCGCTTTTCTGCTGCCCAAAGGCGCGCACAACCCGCACTCCTGTAAGATTTTCCTGCAGCGCAGCGGAAAGCGCGCCCTCGGCTTCGTCGGAATAGGTGAAATATTTGCGCACTTTCTTATAGTAGATAAAGGAAATAATGCATAAGAAGGGGAGCGTTGCGATGGAGATCAGCGCCATGGGCACATGAATGGAAAACATGATGGTTGCGGCCACGGCGACCATCGTCAGGGCGCGAACGATCTCCAAAAGCTGCATGCCGATAAACCGGCGCACCATATCTACATCGGAGGTGCAGCGCTGCACCAGATCGCCGGTGGAAGTGTGTTTATGATAATCATAGGGGACAGCCTGAAGATGCGCATACAATTTATCTCGCAGCGTCTTGGCAATCCCCTCCGAAACGAGCGCAATGCTTCTGTTGCGCAAAAAGGTGAACAGGCCATTGAGCAGGGTGAGCAGAACTAAAACCGCCGCGCAGACTGCCAAGTTTTCTACCAGCATTTCCCTATCCCCAAAAAGACTTGTGATGGGTTGTAAAAAAACAGGAAGAGCCGAAACTTGCCCTCCGATGACATAGTCTATCGTAAAGCTGGAAACCAGGGGAATCAGGTAGGAGAGGATGGTGCTGCACAAAACCGAAAGCGCTCCCAATAAAAGGAAGCGGCGCAGGCCTGTTAAAAGAC
>USII01000115.1 GCA_900554725.1 uncultured Eubacteriales bacterium | reverse complement strand
CGCCTGCACCGCTTCCACCTGGCGCGCAAATTCATAGCCGATAGCCTTGGCGATAAACTGGAAAGAATTGAGGTTTTTCATCTCTGTACGCGTCCCCATCTCCTTGGTCCCCTTGGGGCGCACGGAAAGGTTCACATCGCAGCGCATGGATCCTTCCTGCATTTTGCAGTCGGATACGCCGGTATAGACGAGAATCGCGCGCAGTTTCCTTAGAAACGCACTCACCTCCTCTGCAGATCTCAGGTCTGGCTCGGAAACAATCTCGATGAGAGGCACACCGCAACGGTTGTAATCGCAGAGCGTTTCCCCTTCGGGGGTATGGATGAGCTTTCCGGCATCCTCTTCGATATGGATGCGCGTAATGCCAATGCGCTTAGGCACGCCGCAATCGATCTCCAGGTAGCCGTGCTCGCAAAGCGGCATATCATACTGGGAAATCTGATACGCTTTTGGCAAATCCGGGTAAAAATAGTTTTTGCGGTCCTGCTTAGAAAAAGATGCGATGGAGCAATTTGTCGCAAGGCCGGCGCGCACCGCATATTCCACAACTTTTTGATTGAGCACCGGCAACACGCCCGGCATCCCCATGCAGACAGGGCAGCACTGGGTGTTGGGTTCCGCCCCAAAAGCTGTGGAACAGCTGCAAAAAATTTTGCTCTCGGTTTTCAGCTCCACATGCACCTCCACCCCGATCACCATCTCATATTCCTTTTTCATGCTAAAATGCCCCCCTCTCCTGCTCCAGCGCATATGCCACCTGATAAATCTCCGCCTCTCCAAGCGCCCTGCCGATGAGCTGAACGCCGATGGGAAGTGCATTTTTCCCCACTCCATATGGGAGAGAGAGAGCGGGCAGCCCCGCAATATTGACTGGCACAGTATAAATATCCCCAAGATACATTTGCAGCGGATCCCCTCTCTTCTCGCCGATCCGGTAGGCCGTTGTGGGCGCAACTGGCGAGAGAATAATATCGCACCGCTCCAGCACATGTTCAAATTCCCGGCGGATCAGCGTGCGCACCGCCTGCGCCTTCTTATAGTAGGCATCGTAATACCCGGCGGAAAGCACAAAGCTTCCAAGCATAATCCTTCGCTTTACTTCCGGCCCGAATCCCTGACTGCGCGAACGCGCATAGAGCTCATCAATTCCCTCAAATTCCCGGGCACGATACCCATACTTTATGCCGTCAAACCGCGCCAGATTGGAAGATGCCTCTGCAGAGGAAAGCACATAATAAGCAGGCAGCGCATTTTTTAAAGACGGCATGGAAACCTGCACAATCTCCGCCCCCAGGCGCTCTAGTGCGCGCGCCGCCATCAGGACGCGCTCCCGCACTTCCTCTTCCAGGCCCTCAGAGAAAAACTCCTCAGGCAGCGCAATTTTCATGCCCCGCACTTCTCTTCCAATTTTTTCTCCAAAATCCCCGCAGGGTGTGCGAAGGCTAGTGGAATCGCGTGCATCATGCCCTGCGATGGCGGAAAGCACCAGGGAGGAATCCTGCACCGTCCGCGTGAGCGGGCCCACCTGATCAAGCGATGACGCAAAGGCTACCAGGCCATAGCGGGATACCAGCCCATATGTGGGCTTCATGCCCACAACTCCGCAAAAGGCTGCCGGCTGCCGGATAGAGCCTCCAGTATCCGAGCCCAGCGCGAAGGCCGCCTCCCCTGCCGCCACTGCCGCAGCACTGCCGCCCGAGCTTCCCCCGGGAACATAGGATGGATTTGCCGGGTTCCTGGTAATTTTAAAATGGGAATTTTCCGTGCTGGACCCCATGGCAAATTCATCCATATTGAGCTTTCCCAACAGGACGCAATCCCCAAGCCGCTCGGCCACATGGGCATCATAGGGTGGAATGAAGTTTTCCAGCATTTTAGAGGCGCAGGTTGTGGGAATTCCCCGGGTGCAGAGATTGTCTTTGAGCGCCATGGGAATGCCAGCCAGCGCGCCCAGGTTCTGCCCCTTTGCCCGGCGGGCATCTATCTGCTCGGCCTGGCGCAGTGCCTGCCCTTTTTGCACAAGTAAAAATGCCCCAATCTCCGGCTCCTTCTGTTCAATTTGGCGCAGGTAGGCCTGCGCCGCTTCTCTTGCGCTCAGCCTTCCCTTTTCCATCTCCTGCTCCATCTCTGCTACGCTAAGACCTAAAATCTCCCTCATGGCTTCTCTCCTATTCAATCACTTGGGGCACCAGCAAATAGCCATCTCGCACGCTGGGCGCGTTCTTCAAAAGTTCCTGTCTGGGCATGCCTGGACGCGCCCTGTCTTCCCGAAAAACATTTTGGTTTGGCACGATATGGGCCGTTTGAGGAACGCCATCTGTATCTATCTCCGCCAGCTGATCCGCAAAGCCGATGATCACAGCCAGTTCCTCCTCCATCTGCTCTTCCTCCTGCCGGGAGAGCTCCAGCTGGGAGAGCCGGGCCACTTTTTTGACATCCACCTTGGTTTTGGTGCGAGCCCTTTCCGCCGCGCCTTTCTGCCCAAAGTTCTGCCCAAGGCCCAGCACTTCCAATTGCTCCTCGCTCACATAATCTGGCGCCAGCGTCATGGGGCAGAGGGCATCCTTTGTTTTTGGGAAAGCTGTCACATCTCTAAGAGAATCCGCCCCGCTCAGCAGCATGGCAAGCCGATCAAGCCCAAAGGCAAAACCTCCGTGCGGCGGTGTTCCGCAGCCAAACGCCTCCACCAAAAAGCCAAATTTCTCTTTGATCTGATCTTCCGAGAGGCCCAGCGCTTCAAACATCTCCCGCTGTATGGCCTGATCGTGGATGCGGATGCTGCCGCTTCCAAGCTCGGTTCCATTGAGCACCACATCATAGGCCTGTGCCCGCACTTTTTGTGGCGCGGTTTTCAGGTATTGCAAATCCTCCTCCCGGGGCATGGTAAAGGGGTGATGCGCAGCAATATACCGGTGTTCCTGCTCGGAATACTCAAACTGGGGAAAATCTGTCACCAGCAGAAACTGAAAATCTCCCGGGCGGCGCAAATTTAAAATATCCGCAATTTCCAGTCGCAACCCGCCCAGCACCCGCCGCACAGTTTCCAGCTTATCCGCGCTAAACAGGACAAAATCCCCCGGATGGGCATCGGCGCTTTTGATTATCTCCTCCAGCTCTTCTGGCCGAAAATACTTTGTCAGGATGGAGTAAATTTCCCCATCCTCCCGCAGCGCAATCCATGCCATTCCCTTGGCTCCAAGGCGCTGTGCCTTTTGCGTAAGCTGTTCTATTGTGCTGCGGGTAAGGGATGCCCCGCCGGGGATGCAAAGCGCGCGCACCACACCCCCCGCCTCGATGGCGCTTTTAAATACGCCGAAACTGCATTTTGCCGCAATTTTTGTCAAATCGATAATGGGCAGGGCAAAGCGCAGATCCGGCTTATCCGTCCCGTAAAGATCCATCGCTTGCTGCCAGGTGAGCCGGGGCATGGGCGCGATCTCAATGCCCATCGCGCGCCGCATGAGGGCGCGAAACATGCGTTCCAGGTGCTGCAAAACATCTTCCTGCTCTACAAAGGAAAGCTCCATATCTACCTGTGTGAACTCCGGCTGGCGGTCTGCGCGCAAATCCTCATCTCGAAAACACCGGGCGATCTGGTAGTATTTATCCAGGCCTCCCACCATAAGCAGCTGTTTGAAAATCTGCGGGGATTGCGGCAGGGCGTAAAAGGCTCCCGGATGCACCCGGCTGGGCACCAGATAATCCCGCGCGCCCTCGGGCGTGGATTTACCCAAAAACGGCGTTTCGATTTCCAAAAACTTATTTTCGTAAAGATAATTACGCGTTATCTCGCAGACACGGCTTCTGAGCTTCATGCGCTCCTGAAACGATGCGTTGCGCAAATCGAGATATCTGTATTTAAGTCTTATAGCCTCGTTTGCCGCCGAATTATCCTCTATTGCAAACGGAGGAGTATCGGCGTCGGACAGAATTTTAAGCTCGTCCGCAACAAACTCCACTCTGCCGGTGGCAAGTTTGGGATTAACCGATTCCGCACTTCTGTTTCTCAGTCTGCCGCTTATTGCAAGCACGTATTCGCTGCGAATGCTGTCTCTTATACACATCTGACGCTGCCGACGAGCGATCTAGTGTAGATC
>USII01000114.1 GCA_900554725.1 uncultured Eubacteriales bacterium | reverse complement strand
GGAAAGCAGCAATTCTGGTCTCTTCAAAGAACATATGCTCTGTGCGGCAAAGGCCAACGCCCTCTGCACCAAAGTGCAACGCAGTTTCTGCATCTTTGGGGGTATCTGCGTTGGTGCGGACTTTCAGTGTTCTAATCTCATCTGCCCACTTCATTACCTGCTCAAAATCGCCCGTGATAGAAGCTTCTACCGTGGGAATATTCTCAGCATACACATTGCCTGTGCCGCCATCCAGAGAAATCGGATCTCCCTCTCTTAGCGTACGGCCATCGGGCAGCAACATGGTCTTCTTCTCTTCACTGATGACCACTTCTCCACAGCCAGCCACACAGCAGGTTCCCATGCCTCTTGCAACAACGGCAGCATGAGAAGTTCTTCCGCCTCTAGCCGTCAAAATACCTTCGGATACATGCATACCCTCGATATCTTCCGGGGAGGTTTCCTGGCGGCAAAGAACGACTTTTTCACCGCGTTCCTTTGCAGCAAGAGCATCCTCTGCCGTGAAGTAAATTTTACCGGATGCAGCTCCCGGAGAAGCAGGAAGGCCCTTTGCAACGGGTTTTGCCGCCTTGAGCGCCTTTGCCTCAAACTGCGGATGCAGCAGGGAATCCAGCTGTTGCGGCTCAACTTTCAAAATAGCCTGCTCTTTGGTGAGCTTTCCTTCTGCCACCAGATCTACAGCGATCTTCAGCGCAGCGGGTGCAGTTCTCTTGCCGTTTCTGGTCTGCAGCATATAAAGCTTGCCACCCTCAATTGTGAACTCCATATCCTGCATATCGGCATAGTGATTCTCGAGGGTAGTTGCAATTTTCACAAACTGATCATACACTTCGGGCATCGTCTCATGCAGCGAAGAGATGGGCTGAGGCGTTCTGATACCAGCAACAACATCCTCGCCCTGGGCATTCATCAGATATTCGCCATAGAGCTTCTTCTCGCCCGTTGCAGGATCGCGCGTAAACGCAACACCCGTGCCGCAATCATCACCCATGTTGCCAAATACCATAGCCTGAACATTGACGGCCGTGCCCCAGCTTCCAGGGATATCGTTGAGACGGCGATATACGATTGCTCTGGGGTTGTCCCACGAACGGAATACAGCCTTGACAGCTTCCATCAGCTGCTCTTTTGCATCCTGGGGGAACTCTACGCCCATTTCCTTCTTATAAAGCTCTTTGTAATTTGCGACGACTTTTTTCAGATCTTCCGCTTCCAGCTCGTTATCCAGCTTTACGCCCTTCGCCTCTTTTGTAGCATCCAAAATCGCTTCAAATTTGCTCTTCTCAATGCCCATAACAACATCCGAGAACATCTGGATAAAGCGGCGGTAGCTGTCATATGCAAAGCGAGGGTTGTTTGTCCGCTTCGCTACTGCTTCAACAGCAACATCGTTCAGGCCCAGGTTCAAAATCGTATCCATCATTCCAGGCATGGAAGCCCGAGCGCCCGAACGCACGGAAACCAAGAAAGGATTTTCCGGATCGCCAAATTTTTTCCCTGCAATTTCCTCTGTCTTGGCAATTGCCTCATAAATCTCGGCAACGATAGAACTATCGATGGTTTTTCCATCTTCGTAATACTTGGTGCAAGCTTCCGTCGAGATCGTAAAGCCCTGGGGAACTGGAAGGCCAAGCTTCGTCATCTCCGCCAGGTTTGCGCCCTTACCGCCCAGCAGGTTACGCATGCTTGCGTCCCCTTCGCTAAAGAGGTAAACATACTTTTTACTCATCGCAAATCCTCCTAAATATAATGAAAGCTTTAGACAACAAAAAATAGACTAAAAATTCTTTCAGCACCCAAAATTATACATGAAAATAGCTGCAAGCACAAGAGATAAATTGCAAAATGCAGTTTTGTTTCAATCATTTTTATATTTTTGCCCATTCTAATAGCCGTTAAGAAGCATTAAACTTTTGGGCTCTGTCTCCAGAGTGTCTTTCAGCCAACGAATTGCAAGAGAATAGAGCTCTTTTTCCATGGGAATTTTAAGCTGTCCAATCGCTTTGGAGGGTGTTTGCAAAATATGGCCAACCGTCCGCGCCAGCTCCTGAGGGGCTTCCTCTCCCGGGCAATTTTTACAGACAAGCCCGCCTGCCCCAATATTCACCCGGTTTGCCACATCTCTACTGCCACAAATTGCGCAGCGGGAAAGCGAGGGGCGCAGCCCAAGGATATCCAGAAGCTTAAAAGTGAAAAAAACAAGCACCTCTTTCGGCTCTTTACCATGATCCATCGCATAAAGGCAATTCACCAACAGGGCGAAAAGCCGCGCATTTTCCTGCCCCGGCATTACCGTTTTTTCGCAAACCTCCAGCAAGAGCGTGCCCGTAAGAAGGGCGTGAATATTTTTTCTCAGGTTGAAAAAGTTGTCTTTTGGCACTGCCTGCGTGATATAGTAGCGCCCTTTTTGAACATTCATCCCAAAAAGCGAGCAGCAAAAGACATCACTGCTGCTTTGCAAAGAACTCCCCTGCTTTCGGCATCCCCTGCACAGAGCATCAATGCGCCCTCCCTCTTTGGAGAATAAGGTAAGCATCTTATCAGCTTCGCGGTAGTTATTTGCCCGAAGCACAACACATAGCATTGTTTGTGTTCCGCCCATTTTCTTCCTCTTTGGCAAGCTGCTACTCGCCAAGCTTTCGATAGAATAGATAGTAATTGATAGACCCGGTTTTTTTGAACAGTTCGAATGCCGTCGTTCTAGCCTTTTTAGAAATCTCTTCTTGCTTCATTTCCTCACCTCGCATTTTACAGCAAATAAGATATATCACTGTTACTTTGCCCGGCGCACAAATGAATCAAACATGCAATTTATGCTAATCCCGGTATCCCAGCGTTTTTAACATAAACCCGGAATTACGCCAATCTTCCTTCACTTTAACCCAAAGCTGCAAAAATACCTTTGTGCCGAACAGCATTTCCAAATCTTTTCTCGCCTCGCTGCCAATTCTTTTCAGCATTGCACCCCTCTTCCCAATGATAATTCCCTTATGCGAATCCCTTTCACAATAGATAACGGCGGAGAGCTTTGTAAGCGTCGCCTCTTCTTCCACTTTTTCGATCTCTACGCCAACACCATGCGGAATTTCTTCACGCAGGCATAGCAGCGCCTTTTCTCGGATAAGCTCTGCTGCCAAAAAGCGCTCAGGCCGATCTGTGACCATCTCCGGCGGGTAATATTGCGGGCCAGGCCGCAAATGGGAGAGGATTTTTCGCTCCAGCTCTGCGACGCCCCATCCCTCCTTTGCAGAAGCCGTACAAATGGCATCCGAATCAATTCCAAGCTGGATGAGCTTATCTATCAAATCGCGCACCTTTTCTGGCTTTACAGCATCAATTTTATTGATGACCGCAAGAAAGTGCGGGCTGTTCAACTTTTGCAGAACCTCAGTATCCCGTTGCAGGATGCCAACTGCCGCATCCAGCACCATAATTGTCAAATCGACATCCCGGTTCGCGTCGTACGCCGTTTTTACCATATACTCGCCCAGCTTATTATGCGGCGTGTGCAGCCCGGGAGTATCCAAAAACACAATTTGATATTGCGGGCGAGTCAGTATGCCAGCTACTTTATTGCGGGTCGTTTGCGCTTTTTTTGTGACGATTGCTACCTTTTCGCCCACCAAGGCATTCATCAATGTGGATTTTCCCACATTCGGGCTTCCCATAATCGATACAAATCCAGAAAGATGTTCCAAATGATACTCCTTAAAAAATCAGCAGCTCAGAGAGCTGAAAAATAATTACAGTGATCAAAATGCCTAAGAGTGCCCCTATTGCAACCTCTGTAAAAGTATGAACATTTGTTTCAAGGCGACTCTCGGCAACAATTAGGGCCATAATCGCGCCAAAAAATGTGATGACGATATTCTGTGCCACCAACGACATAGATGCAAACAGGGAAAACGCCAGTGCCGCATGCCCGCTTGGCATCCCCCCATGAATATAGCTTCCCTTCCTATGCACGCTGCACGATTTTATGATAATCACAGCAAGCCCTACCACGACCAGTGCAGCAAATGTCAGATGCACCGGAAGATTGACCATATAATCAAGGGAGGCAATGGAAAGATCGGTCAGCTTACGGTAAAAAATTAAATATGCGACGACA
>USII01000113.1 GCA_900554725.1 uncultured Eubacteriales bacterium | reverse complement strand
TTATCAGGCATGCTTTGCTCCGTTTTTCAAAAACAGCGCCCCGCAATTTGCTCCAAAGCGCTGGCGCTGTTTTTTTAATGCTCTGCTTCCATAAGCAGCGCTATGGCGCATAGAACTTCACATGGCAATATTCATATTCCCTGCAAGGCAATTTCCTGGCAGGTTCTCTTCCTTCCAGCCTGCCCGCCTTAATCTCGAGCGCACCCTGGCGTATCTCCAAGAAGAGCGAGGAATCCACCGGCATCCGGCCATGACAGGGGAGAACAGCCTGAATACCTCCGGCAATGCGCTCCAGCCGCTCCATGCTAGCGGCCAGCGCATCCAGGTTCCTCCCCGGTCCAAACATATAGATTGGCCCGCTCTGCACGCTATCGCCCGAAAACAAAACGCCCCTTTTTTCATCCAAAAGCATGATACTCCCTGGCGTATGCCCTGGCAAATGCAGCACTTTCAGGCTCCACCCGCCAAGCTCTATCGTATCCCCCTCCCACAGGGGCTTCAGAGAAAGCCTGTTTTTAGGCGCATTCTCCAAAAAACGCTCAAATTCTGCCGGATGCAAAAAGACATCTCCTTCAAACTGCGCGCAGCCGCCCACATGATCCCGATCCGAATGAGAAAGCACCAACATCAGCGGCTTTTTCGTCAGCGAAGAGATAAGGGAGAAAAGATCTCCCGTGCCAAACCCTGTATCCAGCAAAAGCGCTTTTTCGCTCCCTTCCAGCAAAAACATGCGCACATGCCCATCTTCAATTGCCCAAAGCCCTGGCTGCAACTCCCGCACCTGATAGCCTTGCTCCATCTTGATTTCCTCCTTTTTGCGCTCTTCCAGGTAACTCTAAAAGAGCCGCACTCTCTCATCGGATCGCTCAGCCTGCCTTTCCCCAAAAAAATGGTTCTTGGCGCTTCGTTTTTTCACAGCGGCTTTATTGCACCGTTTCCCACGCCCTTTTCTTGGCAGAAGTAACAATGGCTTCGGAAATCTTTAGCTCGCGCACGCCATCTGCAAATGTGGGGAACAGGATTTCCCCCTGCTGCCCGCCCAAAAGATAGGCGTATATTCTCTTAAAGCACTGCTTAAAGGTATCTCCAAAGCCTTCTGCATGCCCGCCAGGGTAGCTCATAATCTCGCGGCTTGGCGGCAGCACAAGAGCAGGGTCTTTGATGATAAGCTCGTTATTTCCCGTCCTTTTGCCTATCCAGAGCTGATTTGGTTTTTCTCCATTGAAGCAGACTCCTGCTTTACTGCCATAAATCTCGTAAAACAGCCGGTTTTTTCTACCCGCCGCCGCCTGGTTGACAGTAAGCGTTCCATGTGCGCCGCCGGCAAAATGCAGCAGCACCGAGGCATAATCTTCGGTTGTGATCTGCACATCCTCATAGTCCTCATTTTTCAGAAGCTTGCCGGAGAATGTCTGCATCGCTTTTTTGGGCTTTTTTCTCACAGGCAGGAATGTGGCAAAGTCCGCGCAGACCTCTTCTATCTTGAGCCCGGTCATGAACTCCACACCATCCAGCCAGTGCGAGCCAATATCGCCTATAGCCCTGGCCTCGCCCGCCTGTTCGGGCTCCAAACGCCAGCTGTAATCCTGGGGAAGCTGAAGCCAATCCTGCTGATAGGAGCCGTTTATCGCGTAAATCTCGCCCAGTTCCCCCGCCTGCACCATGGCTTTGATCTGGTGGATCAGCGGATAGAAGCGCAAGTTAAAGCTTACTGCCGCTACAACGCCCTGCCTGCTGGCAAGCTGCCTCAGCTCTTCCCCCTGCGCCGCCGTCATGGCAAGGGGCTTATCGCAGACGACATGCTTTCCCGCAAGAATCGCTGCTTTTGCCATAGGATAATGCAGATAGTTGGGCGTGCAGATATGCACTGCCTGCACCTGTTTATCTTGTATGAGCGCCTGATAATCCCCATAGGCTTTTGGGATGCAGAGCTGCTCTGCCAGTTTTTTTGCGCCCTCTTTGTTGGAAGTCGCAATGGCCACAACATCCACATTCCCAAGGCGCCTCAGGCTTTCCACATGTACCGGCCCAATAAACCCGCCGCCTATTACGCCAACATTTATCTTCTTCATCGCCTTCTCCTTATAGGATATACTGATTCATAAAGTTTTTGGAGAGCCTGATGGAATCCAGCCGGTCCTGCAATGTTTCCTCATAGGCGCGATCCTCTATCTCCAGAATGGCTGCGCCCTGATAGCCGATATCATTGAGCGCCGAAACAAACTTGCCCCAATCGATATCTCCAAGGCCAGGGAGCTTTGGCGTATGATAGCAGAGCGGGGGCGCAAAAAAGCCAACCTGATTATACTTCTCCCGGTAAAACTGCACATCTTTGATATGGATGTGGCGGATTTTCTCCGGGAACTGATAGATCGGCAAAGTATAATCCATCTGCATGATGACCATGTGGGAAGGATCGTAATTGAGGGCAAAATTTTTGCTGTCGATAATGGAGAACATCTCCTGCCAGATGGCGGGCGTACAGGCCAGGTTTTTGCCGCCCGGCTCCTCATCTTTGGTAAAATACATGGGGCAGTTCTCGATGCAGACTGTCACTCCATGATCTTCCGCTTCTTTAATGAGATCCGGCCAAATCTTACGGAAGGCCTTAAAACTCTCATCAACAGTCGCCCTCGGATCCCTGCCGATAAAAGTGTTTAAAATGGGAACATTCAGATCCTCTGCCACCTTGAAGAGCTTTCTAATATGCCCGATTGCAAGTTCGCTCTGTTCCTTATTCGGATCCAGCGGGTTGGGGTAATACCCAAGGCCGGATATCTGCACGCCCGTTTCTTCCAGTTTATCTAGAATTGCGTTTTTATCATAGGAATCGGCATTGATATGCGTAACCCCCGCATACCTGCGCGTAGCCTTTCCAACCGGCCAGCAGGCCAGCTCCACTGCCCTAAGCCCCAGCTGTGCAGCATAGTCCACAACCTGTTCAAAGCGATACTCCGGCAGTATTGCGCTCAAATACCCAAGCTTCATAGGAACCTCCACATAATTTATTTTGATTGGATAATTTGAGTATATCATAATTTTCTATAATTTTCTAAAAAAAGAGCGGTTCACGCTCTTTTTTCATATCTTTCTGCAACTTCTTGCGCCATCTGCACCAGTTTCTGCGCCACACTCGGCGGAGAAATAATTTTGGCTTTCTTTCCAAATTGGAAGACCCAAGATAAAAACGCTGGACTCACCGCCACTTTCAGATGCGCAGTAAACTTTCCATCCCGTGCCTCTGAAATAAACACATCCCGGCCAAACCGATCCACCACGACGCCCACAAGCCCTTCATCGAATTCGACGACAACACCCTGCACATCCCCGCCGAACATATCAAACATCCTGTTCGCATATTCAGCGGGATCGAGCTTCTGGCGAAGTTTTTCCCTGTTTTCGGGCTCCATAGTGATTTTGGACATCTTATCCACTCTAAAATGTGAAAGCCCGCCATAGCGCTCATAATAGGCCACAAGATAATAGTGCCCATCGTTCCACAAAAGAAGATATGGGCTTACGGCATATCTCTCCCCGTTGCGCCGCACGTGTAGTTTTTTATCCAGCTTATACTCAGAATAGAGAAAGGAAATTTTCTTTTCCTCAGAAATCGCCCGGTGAATTTCATCCACATTATAGTAAATGCTCTCATTCATCGTTTTCACGCGGTTTGGAATATACACCTGCCTATCCAGCTGCCGCGCCTGGCCGGCGCTTGTCAGGCTCTCTATTTTGCGAATCAGCTGAACACTTTTTTTCTGGGTAATAAAGCGCGAAGATTGTACTGCATCCACAAGCAGTTTTAATTCAGGCAGTTCAAAGGTTCGGCTTGCAATGTAGTAGCCAAAATTTTTCCCTCTCCGGCTTTCAACATCCAGCCCAAAGGCCCGCAGTGCCTCCAAATCATCGTACAGGCTTTTTCGCTCTGCCCCAATTCCCAATTCCGCCAGTGCCTCCACCATCTGCGAAATCGTCATAAAATGCTCCTCATCCGTGCGCTCCATCAAAATCTTCATCAGATAGAGCAGCTTCATCTTTTGGCGCGCTCCCTTTGCCATAGAGAACCTCCTTTCTCCTTTTGTTCAGCGTACCACAAATGCTTCGGGCATTCAACTGCC
>USII01000112.1 GCA_900554725.1 uncultured Eubacteriales bacterium | reverse complement strand
CTAGATCGCTCGTCGCCAGCGTCAGATGTGTATAAGAGACAGCATGAATGCACCTCCCATGTTATCCTATCCATCAAGCGAAAAATTACCAGCGGATTTTTATGGAAATACGCGGCAATTTTCGGCAAAAGCAGTGTTTTTTCGGCCAAGGGTTGCGCAGGAAAAAGCAGAATCATTCTTAGAGGACGCTCAGGAGGAAATTTTATGACACAAAAAACCATATGCCTTCGCGGGGAACTCGATCACCATAGCGCCACTTCCCTGAAGGAAAAACTGGACAGCGCAATCCTATCCGGCGGCGAGGGCCTTTTGCTGGTGTTGGATTTTACGGCCGTTACGCTTATGGATAGTTCTGGAATCGGGCTTCTTTTGGGCCGCTATAAGCTTTTAAAGAAAAACGGCGGGGAATTGGCCGTAAAAGGCCTTAGCAGGCAGATCGATACAATTTTCCGCTTATCCGGTTTATATCGCATCATCAAAAAAATATGACGGGGGAAAAAAACGTGGAAAACAAAATGGAACTGCGGTTTCCTGCAATATCAGCAAATGAAGGGTTTGCGCGCATTTGCGCAGCGGCATTTGCCTCCCAGCTAGACCCTACCCTTGAGGAAATCGCCGATATTAAAACCGCAATCAGCGAGGCAGTGACCAACGCCATCGTGCATGCCTACGAAAAAAAGGGCGGACAGGTTATCCTGCGCGGTAAGCTGGATGAGAAGGGCGTGCACTTTGAAATAGAGGATGCCGGCAGGGGAATTCCAAATCTGGAGGAGGCAATGCAGCCCTTTTACACCACTTGCAGCGGAGAGGAGCGGAGCGGCATGGGCTTTACCGTCATGCAGACTTTTATGGACGAGCTGCATGTCTTCTCCGAGCCCCGCAAGGGAACCAAGGTTTGCCTCTATAAAAAAATAGGGAAATGAGCGCCTATCTCTCCCATGAGGAGACTCTTAAGCTTCTTGCAGAAGCCCAATCGGGCAGCGAGCAGGCCAAAGAGCAGCTAATCCAGCAAAACATCCCGCTTGTGAAAAGCATCGTCAAGGGCTATTTGGGCAGAGGAACGGAATATGAAGATCTGTTTCAGTTGGGCAGCATGGGGCTTCTTAAGGCAATCTTAAATTACGATGCCTCTTTTCATGTCCGCTTTTCCACCTATGCCGTCCCTCTAATTTCCGGCGAGATCAAGCGCTTTTTGCGGGATGATGGCCCCATCAAGGTGAGCCGGCTGCTCCGGGAAAATGCTGCAAAGGCATACCGTGCGGCGGAAGAATTGAAGAAGGAGCTGGGCCGGGAACCATCGACCAAGGAACTCGCCGCGGCCGCCGGAATAACAGAAGAAGCCCTCATCGAATGCACAGATGCCGCACGCGCCCCTCTTTCCATCGATGAGCCCATCTCAGATGATTCGGGCACCACGCTGCTTCATATGCTAAGCACCACAGAAGAGGAGAGCACGCTCAACCGCATCCTGGTCCGCCAGCTTTTGCAGCGTTTTTCCCCAAGGGAGCGTCAAGTTGTCATGCTGCGCTATTTTCAGGATAAAACCCAAAGCCAAATTGCAGAGATCATTGGGGTTTCTCAAGTTCAGGTATCGCGCATTTTAAAAGCTGCTCTGAAAAAATTGCGCGAAGCGATATAGCCCCGATAGCGCCATCCTTTTCCCTTCGCTCTTCCGCCAATCTGCCAAAAATTTGAGCAGTTTCCTCCTTTCAATGTTATAATCGTTTTATTAGCTGCTCTTATGGGCGCTAAAAACACAAACAGGAGGTTTTTATGTCTCTTTCTCCAAAACCCGCCCGGTTTTCCCAGGCGGAGCAGATCAATATCGTCATGTCTGGGCATATCAACGGAGCAGGGCGTCTGTTTGGCGGCATCCTGGTGGAATGGATCGATGTTGTTGCGGCGGTTGCTGCGCGCCGCCACAGCGGATGCGATGTTACAACCGCTGCTATTGATAACCTGCAATTCAAATCTCCCGCCTATGCAGGCGATACGGTTATCTTAAATGCCCGCTTAACTTATGCAGGCCGAACCTCTATGGAGGTTCGCGTGGATACCTATGTGGAATCGCTTCAGGGCGCGCGGCGCCTTATCAATACTGCCTATCTGGTCATGGTTGCGCTGGATGCAAAGGGCAACCCTGCGCCCGTTCCCCCGCTGCAAATCGAAACAGAGGAGCAGAAGCTGGAATATGAAGCTGCCGCGCTCAGAAAAGAGCTTCGAAAAAAGCGCAGGGCCCAGGGCTATTGATTGCCTGCTCTGCGGCCTGCACTTTTTCTGCTTTCTGGCAGCGAGGCTTTTTTGAAAGCAGTGCAATTGTGCGCAGATTTTCTCCAAATAAAAAGCGGCGGAAGCTTCCGTCGCTTTTTATTCTCTATTCATCCGACATCTGGTTGACATCTCCAATTGTGATGGTGAAATCCATCTCCTGACCATTTCTCCAAACAGTCACGCTCAGGGTATCCCCCACTTGCTTTTCTGCCACAAGATCGGACATATTGACTTCTGTCACATCCTGCCCTTCGCAGCGGATGATGATATCCCCTACCTGCAGGCCGGCCTGCTGGGCTGTGCCGCCGCTCATGAACGATACAATCAGGTTGCCTGGAACGATATTATTGGCCTCTGCCAGCTGTTCGCTGATTTCCGTATAGCGAATGCCGATTCCCGGGCGCTGCACACTGCCTGTGGCAATGATCTGCTCTGCGGCATCAATCGCACTGTTGATGGGAATTGCAAAGCCGATACCCTCTGTATCAATGGCAGTTCCATTGGAATCTACGGAGGAAACCAGGCTCTTTAGCGTCACCACGCCGATGACCTCTCCCCGGCTGTTAAACAGCGGGCCTCCACTGTTTCCGGGGTTCACTGCCGCATCCATCTGAATGAACTTCTGCCGCATGTTGTTAAACATCAGCTCGCGGTTTACCGCGCTGACATACCCTACTGTTACCGTGCCCGTCAGATTCTGGCCGGCTCCCGCCGGGTCCCCAATGGCGACAACCAGCTCTCCCACACGGGTATCATCCGAATTGCCCAGCGCCAAAGCGGGCAGATTTGCATCTATTTTTAACACAGCCACATCTAAGCTCTCATCTCCGCCAACGAATGTCGCTTCATATTCCGTTCCATCGTGGTCGGTCACAATAAACTGTGCACCCCCGGAAATAACATGATAGTTTGTCATAATATAGCCGGAAGAGGAGATGACAAAGCCAGTTCCCCTTGAGCTGGCCAGCAGCTGGCCACCCTGCTGCTGCAAAGCCGTAACGCCTACCACGCTTTGAAGAGCGCTCTCCGCAATTTCCGGAATGGGATTGCTGTAATCGGTAATGACCGGAGCACTTCCTCCAATTTCGGCATCGGCATCCCCCTCTCCTCCCTGGGCGCTGCCCTGGGACTGCGAAGGTACGGGTGTTTGATCATAGCTACTGCTTGGATTCTCGCGCAAATTGCTGATAACGGGGTATAGAATCGCTCCCATAACAGCCGCACCCAGCATCACCGAACCGACAACTCCGGCTATAATGCCTATCACAAGGCCTGTTTTCTTGTTTTTCTTTTTGCCATGTGCTGGCCCACCCGGGCGCGGCGCACTGTAATTCTGATATCCGCCGCCATACTGCGCTGCCATATAGGGCGAATTTCCCATGTTGTTCTGCCCGGGAACCTGCCGGCTTTGCTGCACCTGCCGCCAGCTTTGCGATTCTCCATTTGTGGAGGCTTGGCCGGGCATTGCCTGCTGTTCCAGCGGTTTTCTGCCCTCTTCAGGGGTTTGGAAGCCATGGTTTTCAAAATTGTCGTTCATGTGTTATCCCTCCTATATCTATATCAATAGGCGCTGCTGCATCTACGCCTTTTTTTCCTTTTCGCCTTTTTCTTCTGCTACCTGTTCCAGCGTAAAGGTAAATACAGTGCCCATTCCGGGCTTGGAATTCACCCAGATATCCTGCCCATGTTGAAGCAGAATCTTTTTGACAATGGATAGCCCAAGGCCGGTTCCTGGGGATTTTCTGTTGTGCGATTTGTCGACCTTGAAGAACCTGTCGAACACAAACGGCAAATCTGCCGCCGGAATGCACTCCCCAGTGTTGGCAATGTTCACATGCACTTTATTCTCCGCGCAATAGACCCAGATTTTCAGTGTGCCACGCTCATCGCAGAATTTGACTGCATTATCTAAAAGGTTTGTGA
>USII01000111.1 GCA_900554725.1 uncultured Eubacteriales bacterium | reverse complement strand
TATGCGGCAATTTCTGCCAACAAACTGTCAAATCTGAGCATGCAAGAGAATATAGATGAATTAGCGGCGCAGAAAGAAAAATTGGAGCTTTCTATCAATACCAAATGCACCGTGCAGCAAATATCACAAATCGCAGAGCAACGCTTTGGCATGAGTTTTCCGGATAGTACGCAAATCTGCTATATGCAGTTTAGCGAACCTTCTACCGTTGAGCAGGAAACTCAGGTGGAGCAAACCCCCTGGTATGAGGAGCTTTGGAACAGCCTGGTGGGTCTGCTGAAATAGAGCGGCTGGGCTTAGGGAGGAACGCGATTGGCGGGCACCAATATATCAAATAAAAAAAGGCTTACGCTGTTGTTCTACTTTTCTATGTTTTTCTTTCTGATTATCATAGGAAAGCTGATACAGCTTATGTTTTTGGATGCGGCCGACCTTTCGGATCTGGCTGAAAGCCAATGGACAAGAGAGCTTTCCGTTGCCCCGAAAAGAGGCTCTATTTTAGATCGGAACGGAGAAGTGCTGGCGGCTAGCGCCACGGCGGAAAGCGTGCTGCTCTACCCAAAGGATATCGAAGACCCGGGCGAAATCGCAAATCTGCTGGCGCCAATTCTTGGGATGGATGAACAGCAGATCTATGAAATTGCAAGCGATAAGAGCAAAGTAGAAGCATGGCTGAAGCGGCAGATTACCGAGGAGCAGGCAGAGCAAATCCGCGCGCTGAATCTGGAGGGAATCGGCTTCTTTTCAGATATGAAGCGGTATTATCCATCCGGCGCGTTTATGAGCCAGGTTTTGGGCTACACGACGACAGATGGCGAAGGCCAGGAAGGCTTGGAAAAGAAATATAATAAATATCTCGCTGGCTATTCTGGAACAATCCTGGCCCAGGTGGATGCTATGGGCCGCACCATCGAGGGCAGCGAGCAAGTCTATGTGGAGCCGCAGGAAGGGCTGGATCTTGTGCTTACGCTGGATGCCTATATCCAGAGTTTTCTGGAATCTGCAGCGCGGGAAGCTATGGAAGTAAACCAGGCCAAGAGTGTATGCGCTATTGTCATGAACCCTAAAAATGGCGATATTTTGGGGTTAGTCAACTACCCGGAGGCAGACCTGAACAATCTGGACCGCAGTAACCTGGAAAGCCTTGCAGAGCTTTCCCGCAATACGATTGTCACAGATGCCTATGAGCCGGGCTCTACATTTAAGATCATCACAACGGCGGCGGCGCTGGATAGCGGCACAGTCAATCTGGATACGACATTTGAATGCACAGGCTATAAGATAGTGGATGGAGAGCGAATCAAATGCTGGCGCTCTGGAAGGCCGCACGGGCATCAAACGCTGACGCAGGCAGTGGAAAATTCCTGTAATCCGGCGTTTATGGAGATGGCCCTTAGCATGGGAACGGAGAAGTTCTATGAGTATATCTATAATTTTGGCTTTGGGAAGAATACGGGGATAGATTTTTCCACAGATGGAGCGGGCATCGTCCGCGCAGCAAAATATATTAAGAATGTGGATCTGGCCCGCATTGGCTTTGGGCAGTCCATCGCGTGCACGCCGCTTCAGCTTGCTACAGCTGCTTGCGCCGTCGTAAACGGCGGAGTGCTCTATCAGCCGCGCCTGGCTGCTGGCGTGCAAAACAGTGAAGGGGAAATGGTAGAGAGCTTCGATACCCCCCAGGGAGTGCGTGTAATTTCAGAGGAGACTTCGGCTGCGATGCGCCAGATTCTGGAAAGCGTTGTGGCAAACGGGGGTGGCAAAAACGCCCAGATACCCGGATACCGCGTGGGCGGCAAGACGGGAACAGCGCAGATGTATGAAGACGGCGTCATTGTGCAGGGGAAAAATATCTCCTCCTTTATAGGCTTTGCCCCGGCGGATGATCCGCAGTTTTTGGTGCTCTTTATTGTAAGGGAACCGGGCGTCCCTGTGACATACGGAAGTGTGGTGGCGGCACCTTTTGCAAAGGATGTTCTGGAAAGCTGCCTGAAATATGCCAATATTCAGCCCTCCGAGCAGGTGGATAATCTTGTAGAGGTGCCGGATTTCTCGGGAATAGATTTGGCGGAGGCAGAGCAGAAGGCCAAGGAAGCGGGTTTCTCTGCTAGCAGCTTTGGAACGGGCGCAGTAACAGCGCAATCGCCTGCGGCGGGAACGAAAATCGCAGGAGGCAGCGCCATCGATCTTTATGGAAACTCGAGTGAAACCCAGGGTATGAATAACACAGTGACGGCCCCGGATTTGAAGGATAAAACGCTGTTCGAGGCGTTTCAGATTGCAGGAGAGCACGGGCTGGAAATCAAGGTTTCCGGCAGCGAAGAGGGAAAAGTGCGCACACAAAGCCCTGCTGCTGGAGAGCAGATGGAGGCCGGCGGAATGATTACCGTCACCTGCGGCTAAAAAAGTGTGTGAAACAAAAGAAAGAAGGCAAAGGGATGAAGCTAAAGCATCTTCTTGAGGGGATAGAGTGTCAGGTGCTGGGCGACGCCCAGACAGAAATAAAGGGAGTTGCGTATGACTCCCGAAAAGTCGAGGAAGGATATCTCTTTTTCTGCATTAAAGGGTATCAAAGCGATGGGCATCAGTATGCCAAAAGCGCCTGTCAGGCGGGAGCGGCATGCCTTGTGGTCACACAGCGGCAGGATCTGCCCGTCACACAGGTTCTTGTGCAGGATGATAGGGCCGCGATGGCGCTGATTTCCGCGGCATTCTATGGGCACCCTGCGGAAAAGCTGCGCATGGTAGGGGTAACGGGCACCAGCGGTAAAACCTCTACGACCTATCTTTTAAAGAGCATTTTTGAAAATGAAGGAAGCAAGGTTGGCCTGATAGGGACGATTGCCAATATCATAGGGGACGAGGCCGTGCCGGCAGATCGCACGACCCCTGAATCGCCAGATTTGCAGGCGCTTTTGGCAAAGATGGTGGAAGCGGGCGTAGATACTGCAGTGATGGAGGTTTCTTCCCACTCGCTTTTTTTAAAGCGTGTTTACGGCATTCGTTTCCAGGGCGCGATTTTTACAAACCTCTCGCAGGATCATCTGGATTTTCACGGAGATTTTGAACACTACCGGGATGCGAAGGCTCTGCTATTCGCACAGGCCGAGCACAGCGCGATTAACGCCGATGATCCTGTGTGCAAGGACATGATAGCCGCAGCAGCGGGAGAGGTGAAAACCTACGGCATAAAAAATAAGGCGAATATTATGGCAAAAGGCGTGCAGCTTCAGCCGGAGGGCAGCAGGTTTATCATGGTAAATGAGGGAACGCAACTGCCTATTCTGCTCAGAACTCCCGGCCTTTTTAGCGTCTATAATGCATTGGCGGCAATTTCCATAAGCTTTATGCTGGGCGTGGATATGATAAGCATCAAACAGGGGCTGGAAGCTGTGCGGGGCATTGCAGGGCGCTTTGAAAGCTTGGATACCCGAGGCGGGGAATACAGCATTATTTTGGATTATGCCCATAAGCCCGACAGCTTGGAGAGCACGCTCAAAACAGCCCGCGCCTTTGCCAGAGGAAGGATTATCTGCATTTTCGGCTGTGGCGGAAACCGGGATACCGGAAAACGCCCGATTATGGGGGAAATCGCGGAGCGTCTGGCGGATTTTGTCATTGTCACTTCAGATAACCCTCGCTTTGAAGAACCGGGAGCGATTATTGAGCAAATCCTATCGGGCATGAAAAAGAAGAACCATGTGGTCATTGAAGATCGGCGCGAAGCGATACGCTATGCGCTGGAGCATGCGCAAAAGCAGGATGTGATTATTCTTGCAGGCAAAGGCCACGAGGATTACCAGGAAATTTGCGGCAAACACTATCCCTTTGATGAGAAGGAAATTGTAGGCCGAATTCTGGACGAGCTGGGTCAGCGGCAAGGTTGAACTCATTGCCCAAACAGAGTATAATACCCTAGAAGAATTCGTCGGAAGAAGAGGTAACGACAATGCATACAGTGATACTCGCTGTGCTGGTGGGATTTGTGGCTGCTCTTGGGTGCGGGCATTTTCTAATCCCTGCTCTGCAAAAATTAAAAGCAGGCCAGTCGATCCGGGAAGATGGTCCCAAAAGCCACCTGAAAAAAGCTGGAACCCCCACAATGGGCGGGATTTTTATCACGATAGGTGTCCTTGCTGCGGCAATTATTTTTCTTTCCCAAACAGGCAGTTATCTTTGGTATGCTGTCATCGGT
>USII01000110.1 GCA_900554725.1 uncultured Eubacteriales bacterium | reverse complement strand
TTATGGCCATAAAAAATTTCCGTCCAGACGCAAAACATCCCATTTAAGGAGCAATGCATGAAATACTACTGCCATTTTTCCTGCCCTTTGGGGCCTGTAACACTTGTAGAAAACAAAGGAGGAATCACCCATCTATATCTTGCGCAATCCCTCCAGATACCGCAAGCCCAACTGGCTAAGACGCCCCTTCTAACAGAGGCCTGCCGACAGCTCGAGGAGTATTTCGCGGGTCAGCGCCGCACCTTTGCGCTTCCGCTGGCCCCTTCGGGAACGGAGTTTCAAAAAAAGGTATGGCGCGCCCTCTGCCAAATTCCCTATGGTCAAACGCGCACTTACAAGGATATCGCCCAGGCAATCGGCTGCCCCAAAGGCTTTCGCGCCGTTGGCCTGGCCAACAATAAAAACCCCATCGCCATCTTTATTCCCTGCCACCGGGTCATTGGGGCAAATGGGAGATTGGTTGGCTATGCGGGCGGAGTACATCTTAAAAAATACCTGCTGGAACTGGAAGGCATCTCCATTCCAGAATAAAGGCTCCTAGGAGAGGCTTCTGCCTTGCATCTCTCCCTTTGTTTCTGCAAAAGGCGAAATTTTTCAATAAAAATGCCGGCTTTCCCAGGGGAAGGCCGGCAAAATATAAAATCCATTTTTTAAAGTTCTTCTGCAAACCCCAGCACGGCGATTCCCACCATAACCACTGCCACAGCGGTATATTGCCATTTATTGAGCTTTTCTTTTAAGAAAATCCGGGAGAGCAGCACAGAGAAGATGCTATAAGATGCGATCATCGGCGCAGCGACAATGGCATTATCTGCAATGGCATAGACATAGAAAAACTGCCCTATCGTTTCGCAGATTGCGCCTGCGCCCTTTATGCGCTCGCCCCACAGGGAGAACTTCCTCTTTTTCACCACAACCAGGTATATCCATGCGGCGATCGCGCAAATTAAAAAGGTGAATTCATAGGAAATATTCGCCTCCTCCTCTGTCAGCAGGCTGAGCCCATCCAACACAAGCGCATCTGAAAAAGTACCCAGCCCATCGATGATGCAATAGAGAATAGGGAGCATAATGGCCAGCCAGCTGGCACGGTATTTTTTCTCAACCACTTCCCCGGCAGCCAGCAATTCCCGATCGCTCTTCTTTTTCTCCAGGATGGAAAGCCCCAGAACTCCGCCGCAAATAAGCACAACTGCCACAAGCTGAAGGCCGGTCATCGCCTGCCCCAGAAATATAAAGCATAAAATCGCCGTCACTGCGCCTGAAGAGTTGCAGATGGGCGAAGAGACCGAAAGCTCAATATAGCGAAGCCCCGCATAGCCAAAGATCATGGAGAGAATATAAAGAAAAGATACGGGCAGATACTTAAGCAGATTGATGGGATCATACTTCATGCCCGTAATGAGAAGATAGCCTATCGCATGGATACCCATGACCAGGCCCACCATCACCACCATGCGCCAATGGCTTTCTTTATCCTTTGCATCGGTTCCCATTTTGGAAAAGAGATCCGAGCCGCCCCATGCCAGCGCCGTCAACAGCGAAAATACAAACCACATATCGTCTTTTGTTCCTTCCTTCTTTCCTAAAAAAAAATCATATACTAATTTTATCGGACCTGTCAATCCTTTTTCTCATTTTTGGCCTATTGCCGCATAATGCACCTGGGCAGCAAAACGCCGGCCTTGTTTCATTCCAAGGCCGGCTGCATTTTATAGAGCAAAGCGCCCATTGGCGTTGCGGAGCGCAGGCGCCTTTTTTGCCTTGCGCCTGCCAGTAAGCTCTATGGTTTTGCGTCCTTTTTATATATTTTTCTATATTTAAAATAATTATAAAATAGACGCATCAATCCAAAATCGGATCGCCTTTTGCATCAAACAGTGGCAGCTGCTGTAAAAATAGGATATCTCCGCGCTTTGCCGCATCTCCCTCTGCCAGCACTGCCATTTTCCCGGCAACTTCTCCGCCGGCAGCAGCAACCAGTTCCTCCAGCGCCTGCAGGGATTTTCCCGTGCTGATCACATCATCCACAATCAGCACCTTCTTTCCGCAAAGTGCCTGGGCATCCTCTTCCCCAAGATAGAGCTTTTGCGGATTCGCCGTGGTGATGGATTTCACTTCCACCGCTATTGGGTTTTGCATATACACCTTCACGCCTTTACGCGCGATGACATGGCGCGCTTCCCCCGCTTGCCTGGCCATTTCGTGTGCCAGCGGAATGCTCTTTGCCTCTGCTGTCAGCATGATATCATGCTCGGGCATGCGCTTTATCAGCTCCCGGGCACACGCCTCGCACAACTCTGCATCCCCAAGCAGAATAAAGGCGGCAATTTTCCTCGAATTGCTGATAGGGTATAGCTTTAATTTGCGCGTGAGCCCCGCCACGCGCAGCTCATATTCTGTTTTCATATCTCTTGGCACTCCTGTTGCGCACTACTTGTGCGATTCTATTTTAGGAAGGCTGCAGTTTTCTGCAGCCGCTTCCTACAAAACTTTGGATAGGAAATCCTGCAGACGCGGATGCTTAGGGTTGGAGAAAAATTCCCCCGGTTCTCCGCGTTCCAGAATCTGCCCTTCACTCATAAAGAGGCAGCGCGTTGCAACTTCCCGTGCAAAGCCCATCTCATGCGTGACGACAACCATCGTCATGCCCTCTTCGGCAAGCTCGCGCATCACTTCCAGCACTTCCCCCACCATCTCCGGATCCAGCGCTGAAGTGGGCTCATCAAAAAGCATGACATCCGGATTCATCGCCAGCGCGCGCACAATGGCAATTCTCTGCTTCTGCCCGCCGGATAGCTGGGCAGGGTAGGCATCTGCCTTTTCTTCCAGGCCAATGCGGCGCAGCAGGGAAAGCGCCTTTTCATTTGCCTCCTCTTCGCTCATGAGTTTGAGCAAAGTGGGGGCCAAGGTAATATTCTGCTGAACCGTTTTATGGGGAAACAGGTTAAACTGCTGAAAAACCATGCCCATCTTCTGGCGGAGCTTATCGATATCGCATTTCTCATCCGTAATCAGGTTCCCTTCGAACCAAATCTCCCCTTCCGAAGGGACTTCCAGCAGATTCAGGCAGCGCAGAAATGTGCTTTTCCCACAGCCCGAAGGCCCGATAATGGCAATTTTCTCCCCGCGCTCTATCTGCTCATCGATGCCGTTCAGCGCATGAATGGCGTCGAACTGCTTATGCAAATTTTTAACGGTTATCACTTCTTGCAAGCCTCCTTTCGAGCTTTTTCAGCGCTGCAGAAAGCAGCATCACCAGCGCCAGATAGATGAGCGCCGATAAAAGCAGCGGCACAAGGGGCTGATAGGTTCGGCTCTGAATGAGCTCTGCCATTTTTGTAAGGTCTTCCACGGCGACATATCCCACCACAGCCGTTTCCTTAATCAGGGTGATAAATTCATTGCCCATGGCCGGCAAAATATTTTTAACCGCCTGGGGAAGGATAATCTTCTGCATCGTCATGCCGTTGCTCAGGCCGAGGGAACGCCCTGCTTCCATCTGCCCGCGATCCACCGCCATGATCCCGGCGCGGATAATCTCTGCCACATATGCGCCCGAATTGATGCCAAAGGCCACAATCGCCACATAAAGGCTGCTGCTGATGGGGGCGGCCGCAAAGATGACATTGACTGCAATGAGCAGCTGGATCACGGCAGGCGTTCCCCGAATCACCGTCAGATAAAAATCGCAAAGCCAATCGCCTATTTTTAGCAGGATGCCCGGTTTTTTGGCGTAGACCTTATTGACTTTTATCACTGCCACAAGCGTGCCCAGGAAAAGGCCAACAAGCACTGCGCCCAGCGCCATCACGATTGTCCTTCCAAGGCCCTCCAGATACAGCATCCATCGATCGTTGGCGATTAGCGAGGTATAAAGTTGTCCTGGTAAATCTCGAAACACGGTTACTATTTCCTTTCACAAAAATCAGCGAGGAAGAGATGCCTTCCCCGCCTCGCCGACTTTCAGACTAATTACTGCTGCATGTTGTGGTTCAGCACAAATTCATCTATCTTGCCCTCTTCCTTCAGCTTGGCAATTACTTCGTTTGCAACCTCCAATAGATCGGAATCCTTCGCGATTCCAAGGGCATATTCTTCTTCCGTCAGCTTCTCATCGATAACCTGAAGCTCTTCGCTATTCTGCTCTGCAATTGCTTTTGCGGGCATCTCGTCGGTAATGACAGCATCCAGCTTTCCGCTCATCAGCGCCGTTGCAGCATCAATGGGGGTCGAATAGCGCTCCACACTCTTTGCATTGACTTCATCTGTTGCAAAGAAATCGCCCGTTGTGCCTTCCTGCACTCCAATTAC
>USII01000109.1 GCA_900554725.1 uncultured Eubacteriales bacterium | reverse complement strand
ATAATATGTTGCAATCGGGCAGCGAAAATGCAGACGATCATAAATTTATCGAAACAGTCGCAAAAAAGCATGGCATCTATTTTTCCCGGCCAGGCAACGGCATTTGCCATCAGGTGAACCTGGAGCGCTTTGGCGTGCCCGGCGCGACGCTGCTGGGCTCGGATAGCCATACGCCAACGGGCGGCGGTATTGGCATGATCGCCATTGGCGCCGGCGGGCTGGATGTTGCAGTGGCTATGGGCGGCGGGGCGTACTACCTAAATATGCCAAAAGTTGTAAATATAGAGCTGAAAGGGAAGCTGAAGCCGGGTGTTTCGGCAAAGGATGTCATCCTAAAGGTGCTGCAGATTCTTACGGTGAAAGGCGGCGTGGGAAAAGTGATCGAGTATAGCGGCCCGGGAATTGAGGAGCTGACGGTTCCGGATAGAGCCACCATCACAAACATGGGCGCAGAGCTTGGGGCGACAACCTCGATTTTCCCAAGCGACGAAGTGACGCGCAGCTTTCTTAAGGCCCAGGGCAGAGAAGCGGATTACCAGCCCCTTTGCGCAGACCCGGATGCGGAATACGATGAGTATTTGAGCATCGATCTCTCGGAGCTGATGCCGCTGGCGGCCTGCCCCCACAGCCCGGATCGCATCGAACAGGTGCAGAACTTGGAGGGAATGCGGATCGATCAGGTGTGCATTGGAAGCTGCACAAACTCCTCCTATACAGATATGATGAAAGCGGCGGCCATCCTGAAGGGAAAGAGGGTGGCGGATCATGTAAGCCTGGTCATCGCGCCGGGAAGCAGGCAGGTTTTGAATATGCTGGCCAAAAATGGCGCGCTGGCGGATATGGTCGCGGCGGGGGCGCGCATTTTGGAATGCGCCTGCGGCCCATGCATTGGAATGGGGCAGTCGCCGGCGACGGATGCCGTTTCCCTGCGCACATTCAACCGCAACTTCTATGGCCGCAGCGGAACGCCCAGCGCCAGCGTTTATCTGGTTTCCCCCGAAACGGCGGCGGCCAGCGCGGTGGCAGGCGTGTTTACCTCTCCGCTGAACCTGGAGCAGAGCCGGCTGGAGGCGCTCGGCATTCCCATGCCCGAAGCCTTCGAGATAAACGACAATATGGTGATCCCTCCGGCAGAGGAAGGGGAGGAAGTCGAAGTGGTGCGCGGCCCCAATATCAAGCCCTTCCCCATCAATAAAGCCATGCCCGAGGAGATTTTTGGGGAAGTCCTTTTAAAGATGGAGGATAACATTACAACGGATCACATTATGCCGAGCAATGCGAAGCTTTTGCCCTATCGCTCCAACATCCCCTATCTTTCGGATTATTGCCTTGCCCCGGTGGACGAGAGCTTTCCCGCCCGGGCAAAGGAGAAAAAAGGCGGGTTCCTGGTAGCTGGGCAGAACTATGGGCAGGGCTCTTCCCGGGAGCATGCAGCACTTGTGCCGCTCTATCTTGGAATTAAGGGCGTCATCGCCAAGAGCTTTGCGCGCATCCATATGAGCAACCTCATCAATTCCGGCATTCTGCCCCTCGTCTTTGCAAACGAGGCGGATTACGATAAAATCGGCCAGGGAGATCAGCTGGAGATTCGGCAGGCGCGGCAGAAAACGGCGGGCGCAGAACCTTTTGTGCTGTATAATGCGACGCGCAAAGAGAGCTATGAAGTAAAGCTCGAAGTTTCCCAGCGCCTGAGGGAAATTCTGCTGGCGGGCGGGCTTCTGAACCATACGCGGCAGAGCATAACAGTATAAAGAGGAAGGAATGAACCTTTACGAGAAAGTGCCGGAAGCGGTCATCCGCAGGATGCCCAAATACTACCGGTATTTAAGCGAAAAAATGCTTATGGGGGAGGAGCGCATCTCCTCTTCTCATATGAGCGAGGAGCTTGGGCGGTTTCGGCCAGCAGGGCTATGGATATAATATCAAAAGGCTGCGCGATGAGATCGCCCATATTCTGGGCCTGGATGGAACATACCGCGTGGCGATTGTGGGCGCAGGCAATATCGGGCGGGCGCTGATCAGCTACTGTGGGTTTGCCTGCAAGGATTTTCGAATTACAGGTATCTTCGATGTGCGGCAAGAGCTGATAGGCCAAAAGGTGAACGGCTGCGAGATCCGCCATGTGGATACGCTGGAGGCGTTTGTAAAAGAGAATCAAATCGATCTTGGCATCATCTGTACGCCAAAGCAAGCAGCGCAGAGCACGGCAGCGCTGCTTTGCCGCTTGGGGATCCGGGGCATTTGGAATTTTGCGCCAGTGGATGTGGCGGTGACCGGGAATGTGCAGGTGGAAAATGTGCACTTGAGCGATAGCCTGTATGTGCTGCTCTATCATATGGGGCAGAATCTATAGAGGCCGGATGGTTGGATGAAAGGAACGGGAACAAGTTTCATGGCGGAAAAAAAGCGCAGTTATCGCAACGGTTACCGCGGCAGGCAGAGCGGAAGAGCAAAAGGAAAAAAGCCGGTAGGCCGCAGTGCAAAGGTACGCGATAAGCGGCAGCTTATCATCGTCGTATCCATGGTGGCGGCGGTGGTGCTGCTGGCCGTGGGAGCATATTTTATTTTCTTTGTGGGCGGAGGCGATCTGACACCGGAAAAAAAGGCGGAGATTCTTGCCAGCGGCACTTTTGAGGAGGGAGTCTGCATCGAGGGAGTGGATGTTTCGGGGATGACATATGCCCAGGCAGAACCGCTTGTTGTAGAAAAAAGGGAGATTAAGCTTTCAGAGCTTTCCATAAAGTACAGTGTGGATGGCCAGGAGTATGCGCTGGACAGCCAGATGATAGGCGCTCAGATTGATTATCAGCCTATCATGGAGCAGGCGCTTTTCTATGGCAAGGACGGGACAAAATCCGAAAACCGCGAGGCAAAGCGAACGGCCAAAAGAGATGGGGTGAACTTCCCGCTGATCGTCCAGGCGGAGAATTCGGCGCTTCAGGAAAGCTTGGAACAGCAGGGGCTCAGCTATAATACGCCGATGAAAAATGCGGAGATCGTCGTCAATACCGTGCAGGATGAGGATACGCTGCAGCTGAATGGAACCCTTTCCATCTCTAAGGAATCTGCAGGGCGGGAAGTGAACGATGAGAAGCTGATGGAGGAGATTTTGCAGGCGCTTGCGGCCGATAATCTGCAAAATGTCATTGAAGCAGAAGTGGTGGAAACGCAACCCACTCTCACCCAGGAACAGCTGGAAGAAAACTGTCAGCTGATGGCCTCCTATACTACGAGGTTTAAGGATTCAAAGTATGAGAGGCGCTATAATATCTGGCGAATGGGCACGGTGGTAAACGGTGTTGTGTTGCAGCCAGGGGAGGAATGGTCTATCAACGATGCGGCCGGTCCGCGCACCAGCGAGACAGGTTGGAAAAATGCTGCGGGAATCAGCGATGGACAGTATGTAGATGAACCGGGAGGCGGCATCTGCCAAGTTTCCTCCACACTCTATATTGCGCTCATCAAATCCGAAGTGGAGATCGTCACGCGGTCGCATCATTCCTGGCCGCTCAGCTATGTGCCCACAGGGTTGGACGCCACCATTTCCACAGGCGGCCCGGATTTCGTCTACCGCAACAACTACGATACGCCCATTGCCGTGGTGGTGACAGTGGATGGCAAGGACGAGCGGAGCATCACCGTAAAAGTATATGGCCCCAAAATGGATTACGATGTCCGCTTTGAAGTGGAGGAAGTAAAAAACGAGGAGCCGCAAGATTCCCCGGCGATTACGATAGATCCTGAGCTGGAGCCGGGAGAGACCGAATGGGTGAAGCCGCGGCATAACTATATTCAGGTGCAGGTCTGGAAAATCAAAGAGGATAAGGATAGCGGCGAGCAAATCGGCGAGCGGGAGCTTTTTTCTACGGAAACATACCGCGCATTTACAGGGACTGTTGCGGTAGCGCCTTCGCCCTCCCCCTCTCCTTCGCCCTCTCTTTCCCCTTCGCCTTCCATATCGCCCTCTGAAGGGGCGGAAAGCGAGCCGGCGCCTCCCTTGGAGAGCGGGGCAGAGCAGCCCTAAAAGGCCTGGGCAAAGGGCTGCTGGGAGAGCGGGAAGTTTTTCCGCTCTCCCGGTTATTTTAGCCCTTTTCTATTGACAAAAACAGGGAGTAATTATAGAATAAGAGCAGCACGTGGTTGTGCGGGTGTAGCTCAATGGCAGAGCTCCAGCTTCCCAAGCTGGCTACGTGGGTTCGATTCCCATCACCCGCTCCAAAATACCACGTGACTATCATAAATTTTAGTCATGCTTTGACTCATCAGCACAAAAAGGAGAAAAGAAGATGGCAAAGGAAGTATTTAACAGGACTAAGCCGCATGTAAA
>USII01000108.1 GCA_900554725.1 uncultured Eubacteriales bacterium | reverse complement strand
TGCCTCGGGGCAAACCCATATCTTCAACGCAGCGCGCCTGCGCATAAAAGAGAGCGATCGCCTGCATGCGGTTTTCGATATTCTCTCCCGCCTTGGCGCGGATATCCGGGAACTGCCGGATGGCCTTGTCATCCAGGGAAAACCCATGCTGGAGGGCGGCGAAGTGAGCGGCTGGGGCGATCATCGGATTGCCATGTCTGCTGCAATTGCTGCGCTGCGCTGCAAAAAAGATGTTATAATAAGGGGAGCCCAGGCGGTGGCGAAATCCTACCCCGGCTTCTGGGAGGATTTCCGCATGCTGGGCGGCAGGGCGCAAGCCCTTTAAGCCGGCCCTGCAGCTTAGTTCGCACAGGAGGGAATGCTATGTCCTCAATTTTTGGCAAAAATATAAAGGTTTCTATTTTCGGGCAGTCGCACAGCGCCGCCATTGGCGCCGTCATCGATGGCCTGCCGCCAGGCTTTTCTGTAGATATGCACAAAGTGCGGGCTTTTCTTGCCCGCCGCGCTCCCGGCCAGGCAGAATATGCCACCGCCCGCAAGGAGGCGGATGAGCCCATTGTGCTCTGCGGGCTTTTGAATGGGAAAACCTGCGGCGCTCCCCTTGCGGCAACCATCCAAAACGGAGATACCCGCTCCAAAGACTATTCAAAGCTAAAGGATATTCCCCGCCCGGGGCATGCGGATTATACCGCAGAGCTGCGCTATGGCGGGCACCAGGATGTGCGCGGCGGCGGGCATTTTTCCGGGCGGCTCACCGCGCCGCTCTGCTTTGCGGGCGCAATCTGCCTGCAGATGCTGGAAGAGCGCGGCGTGCATATTGGCGCGCATCTGTATTCCATTGCGGGCGTTTCGGATGCCCCTTTCTGCCCCGAGCGCATCTGCCCGGAAATTCTGCACAGCATCTGTTCCAAGCCCTTCGCCGTTATCGACGATGCGGCGGGCGAGGCCATGCGCAAAAAAATTGCCCAGGCCAAGGCGGAGCGGGACAGCGTTGGGGGAATTATCGAATGCGCGGCAATCGGTTTTCCCGCAGGGCTGGGCAGCCCTATGTTCGACGGCCTGGAAAACCGCCTGGCAGCGGCACTTTTTGGAATTCCCGCCGTCAAAGGGCTGGAATTTGGAGAGGGGTTTGGCGTGGCTGCGCTCCGGGGCAGCCAGAATAACGATGCCTTCGCAATCGAGGAGGGGCGCATTGTCACAAAGACAAATCACGCCGGCGGGATTTTGGGCGGCATCAGCACGGGCATGCCTCTGCTTTTCCGCCTTGCCTTTAAGCCCACCCCTTCCATTGCGCTGGCGCAGCAATCCATCTCCCTTTCCCGCAGGCAGGCGGAAACACTGGAAATCACCGGCCGCCACGATCCCTGCATATTGCCCCGGGCGATTCCCGTTGTGGAAGCGGTAACGGCAATCGTGCTGCTGGATTTGCTGCTGGATGCCAGATAGCCCGCATACTCTGAATCACAGTAACTTTACCTAAAAGGAGAAAATTATGGACATCAACGAGGCCAGAGAGAAGCTCAACCAGATCGACGATCAGATCGTCCCGCTTTTTGTAGAGCGCATGAAAACAGTTTTGGATATTGCCCAGTATAAGAAGGATCACGGCCTGACTGTGCTGGATAGAAGCCGGGAAACGGATATTTTAAACCGCGTCACCGCAGCTTCGGGCGAGGAGTTTGCAGGCTATACCCGCATTCTTTTCAACACGCTTTTCGACCTTTCCCGCTCCTATCAGAGTCAGTTTATGCACCGGGATTCCGCCCTGCAAGGGCAGGTGCAATCTGCGCTGCAAAATACGCCCGCGCAGATGCCCGCTCAGGCAGTTGTGGCCTGCCAGGGCGTGGAGGGCGCCTATTCCCAGGCTGCCTGCGAAAAACTGTTTGGCCTGCCCAGCATCATGTATTTTAAAACATTCGAGGCGGTCTTTAACGCGGTAGACAAGGGGATGTGCCGCTATGGCATTTTGCCCATCGAAAACAGCTCTGCCGGCTCTGTCAACCAGGTCTACGATCTGATGAAGAAATTCCGCTTCTTCATCGTGCGCGGCGTGAAACTGCGCATCAACCACACGCTCCTTGCCAAAAAGGGCGTGCAACTTGAGGGGATTAAGGAAATCTATTCCCATGAACAGGGCCTGAACCAGTGCAGTGAATTTTTAAGGGCAAACCCGCAGATTAAGGCGAATGTCTGCGAAAACACTGCTGTTGCGGCCAAGCTCGTCGCCCAGAGCGATCGCACGGATATCGCCGCCATCTCTTCCCGGGAATGCGCTGAGCTGTATGGCCTGCAAATCCTTTCCGATCATATCCAAAACAGCGACAACAACTACACCCGCTTTATCTGCATCTCCCGCTCTTTGGAGATTTACCCCGGCGCGGATAAGATGAGCTTAATGTTTTCCCTGCCCCATCGGCCGGGTACGCTTTACAGCGTCATCACCAAATTTGCGACGCTGGGCCTCAACCTCACAAAGTTGGAAAGCCGCCCTATTCCCGGCAAGGATTTCGAATTCATGTTCTATTTTGACGCCAGCGTTTCCGCGCATTCAGAGGAGCTTTTAAAGCTTCTTGCCGAGCTGGAAGGCACGCTGGAGCAGTTCTCCTTCCTTGGCTGCTATGCGGAGATTTTTTAGCCATGGAATACGGACTTCTTGGCGAAAAGCTCTCTCACAGCTTTTCCCCCCAAATACACGCCCAGCTTGCGGATTATGAATACACATTAAAAAGCCTGCCCCAAGAAGAGCTTGCCTCCTTTTTAAAGGCCCGGGATTTCCGCGGCCTGAATGTAACGATTCCCTATAAAAAGGCAGTCATCGCTCATCTGGATTCTCTCTCCCCCATTGCCCAGCGCATCGGGGCCGTCAACACCATCGTCAACCGGGGCGGAACGCTCTATGGGGACAATACGGATTACGCCGGCCTCTGCTATGCCATTTCCCGTGCCGGCATTCGCCTGGCGCAAAAGAAAGTGCTCATTCTGGGCAGCGGGGGGACCTCCAAAACGGCCTATGCGGCAGCGCAAGACTTGGGCGCCAGGGAGATCTTCGTCATTTCCCGCACGGGTGCGCATAACTATCAAAACCTTTCCCTGCACGCCGACGCCCAGGTCATCCTCAACACGACGCCGGTTGGCATGTTTCCTTCAAACGGGGCTGCGCCCCTCTCCCTCGCCCAATTTCCCGCGCTGGAGGGCGTGGTGGATGTGATTTATAACCCGCTAAAAACTGCCCTGCTGCTGGAAGCCGAGGCGCTCCATATCCCCTATAGCAACGGCCTGCCCATGCTTGTCGCCCAGGCAAAGGCCGCATGCGAGCTGTTTTTAGATACCCACATTGCAGATGCGCGCGTGGAGCAGATTCTGCATTCGCTGATGCGCGAGCTTAGAAGCATTGTGTTTGTGGGCATGCCGGGCAGCGGCAAAACCACCATCGGGCGCCTTGTCGCCCAGGAGCTCAAGCGCCCCTTTGTGGATAGCGACGATCTCATCGCCCAACAGGCAGGTAAAAGCGTTCCCCAAATATTCGCCGAGGAGGGCGAAGCCGGTTTTCGCGCTCGGGAATGCGCCGTCATTGCCGAGGCATCCAAGCGGCCAGGGATTGTGCTCTCCGTCGGGGGAGGCGCCGTGCTTTCTGCGCAAAACCGCCGCTCTCTGCGCCAAAACGCGGCTGTATTTTGGCTCTGCCGGCCTTTGGAGAAGCTCCCTTTGGAAGGCAGGCCGCTTTCCAGCAGCCCCAAGGCGCTGGAAGCGCTGTATCAGGAGCGCATGCCCCTTTACCGCTCTATCTGCGATTTTTCCATCGAGAACGATCAATCTCTGCAGCAGACCGTCCAGCAGGTGCTTTCCCTGCTCTAGCGCCGGTGTACTGCAGTTTACAGGAGGATTTTTATGAAATTTCTCATCATCAACGGCCCGAATATCAACATGCTGGGTATCCGGGAAAAGAATATTTACGGCGAGGAAAGCTATCCATCCCTTCTAAAGCTGGTAGAGGATACCTGCGCCAAGCTGGGAATCCAGTGTGAGTGCTTTCAATCCAACCACGAAGGCGACATTGTGGATGCCATCCAAAACGCCTATGGCAGAGTAGATGGCATCGTCATCAATCCCGCCGCCTATACGCATACCAGCATCGCCATTTTGGATGCACTTAAGGCAGTCAGCATTCCGGCGGTGGAAGTCCATATCTCGGATGTTTATCAAAGGGAATCCTTTCGGCATGTTTCCTACCCTGCAATGGCGTGCATCAAAAGCTTTATCGGCCTTGGGCTGAACGGCTACTGCGAGGCCATTCGCTACCTCAAAGAGCATCTGGAAAACAGAAATGAAGCGGGCGGAATACTTTAAAAAAATCTACGAGCTCGTCTCTCAAATTCCACC
>USII01000107.1 GCA_900554725.1 uncultured Eubacteriales bacterium | reverse complement strand
GTGCGGGAGTTTGTGCGCAGCTATGCAGAGCGGCTGGGGGCCGGGGCAATCCGCCGCAAGCTGGCGGAAAAAGGTGTGCCGCAGCAGGTAATTGAAGAGAATCTGGAGCTTTCTGCAAAAGAGCAGAGAGAGGCGGCCCGGGCGGTGGCGGAAAAACTGCGCAGGAAATACAGGGCGGAGCCCGAGCAGGCCAGGCGCAGAAAAATGTTTGCCGCCCTCTGCCGCAGGGGCTTTTCCTATGAGGATATCCGTCAGGTAGTAGATTTGCCGGAAGAGGATGCGGATGAGTTATTTTGAAAAGGTAAGGGAAAAACTGAGCGGGGAAATGGAAATATTCTGTCTGGAGCAAGTGGACTCCACCAATACTTTTTTGAAAAAACGGGCGGGAGAACATAAAATGCTTGCTCTGGCGCTCCGCCAAACTGCGGGCCGGGGCCGGCTGGGGCGGGTTTGGAGCTCGGAAGGGGAGAATATCTATGCCAGCTTCTATTATCCTCTGCGCCAGATAAAAACAGATGCGCTGACGCTCTGCGTTGCCCTTGCGGTTTCGGATGCCGTAGAGGAGTTCGGCGCCCAGGTGCTCATCAAATGGCCCAATGATATCTATGCCGGGGAAAAGAAACTCTGCGGGATACTATGTGAGGCAATCTATCAGGGGGCCAAGCTGCGCGGCATTGTGGTGGGGATTGGGGTAAACGCCAATCAGGAGCGCTTTTCTGGCGATGCGGCAAATGGCATTTCGCTGAAACATGTGCTGGGAAAACCGGTAGATCGCGCAGAGGTGCTCTGCTGTATCCATAAAAAGTTGGAAGCGCGGCTCGAGCGCTTTTTGAAAGAGGGATTTGGAGCCTTTCAAAAGGAATATATTCGCCGCTCCTATCTGCAGGGAAAGGAAGTGACAGCCGGTGCGCTTTCGGGCATCTGCATAGGCGTTTCGCAAGAGGGAGAACTGCTTTTGCAGAGGGGCACAGAGGTGCGGAAAGTGCGTTTTGGTGAGGCACTGCAAAAAGTGCGGCCAGTAGAAGGGAAAACGGAGGGAGAGCTTATATGAATAGGAAAAGAATATGGGCGGCGGTGTGCTGCCTTGGGCTTATGGTGTGCCTTGCGGGCTGCAAAATTCCCCGGCAGGAGGGCAGCGCTTCGCAGGAGCGGCTGGAAGAACAATCTGCTGCGCCTTCGGGAGAATCTGCCGCGCCGATAACCCGGGAAGTGATAGAGCTGGAGTGGGAAACCCATTATACGGGAGATCTGGATGGAGATGGCGAAACGGAACGCTTTCTCTTTGCAATTCCAGAGGTCTCCTCGGATGGCCAGGAGCCGGAAACGCTTCAGGTTCTCATCGGAAATGAAATGGAAGCTGTTACTTCTGTTTTGTATGAAGGGATGCAAAATGGCCCCATTTACCTGGTTCTGCAGGGAGGAACGGCAAGAATCGTCTTCAGCGTGGATTTGATGGAAGGCAATGCGGTTACCCTGCTCTATAAAGTGGAAGATTATCGCCCTGTGCTGCTGGATGAAATTTCCGGGCAAACTGCCGGCTGGAAGGACTCTGACCTGCGAATACAAAAATATATCGATGTGCTGGGGAGCTGGGATGCATTTAGGGCATATAGTTTCCAGAATGATACATTTCAGCCCGCAGAAGAACTGTGGGAAATTCGGGATACGGATGATGTTCTTGTCGTATCCAATCCGCTGCCCGTCGAGCTAGAGGGGGAGAATGGAACCTTTGAAAGTTCCACCCTGGCTGCGGGGACCGAGATAAAGCTCAGGGCATTCGATGGCGAGAATACCGTGCATTTTCAGCTTCGAGATGGCGCCAAGGGAGTGATTTTGCTGGATGGCTTTGAGAACGGCAAAGCAGTCATCGATGGAAAAGAAGATGCATACTATTTCCTTGAGCTGCCTTATTCCGGTTAGGGGCGGCGGCAAAGCAAAAAAAGCGGGCAATAGCCCGTTTTTTTGGACAAAATGTGAATGAAAAGTAAATAGATGAAAAAGCTAAAAAATAGAAGTAAAAATGAAAATAATCGAGTATATATGATAAAATTTCCGAAAAACAAAATCTCAGACTTCTTGTATAATTTGGCAAGTTCACTATAATAATACTTGTTAGCACTCGATTAAAAAGAGTGCTAACAACCATTGGATAAAGAATCGCGAGAAATCATGAAGGAGGATCTTAAAATGAAGCTAAAACCGTTGGCAGATAGAGTCGTCATAAAAGCGGTAGAAGTGGAGAAAGTGACAAAGAGCGGCCTGGTGTTGACATCGAGCGCGCAGGAGAAACCGCAAATGGCAGAGGTTGTGGCGGTAGGCCCCGGGGGCATCGTAGATGGCAAAGAGGTGACGATGCATGTCAAGGCGGGCGATAAGGTGATCTATTCCAAATATGCTGGCACAGAAGTAAAGCTGGATGGCGAAGAATATATCGTCGTAAAGCAGTCGGATATCCTTGCGATTGTAGAGTAATTTAAGGAGGAAGAACATCCATGGCAAAGCAGATTAAATACGGTGAAGATGCGCGCCGCGCGCTGGAAAGCGGCGTCAATCAGTTGGCAGATACGGTAAAAGTAACACTTGGCCCAAAGGGCAGAAATGTTGTTTTGGACAAAAAGTTCGGCTCTCCGCTCATCACAAATGATGGCGTGACCATCGCAAAGGAAATTGAGCTGGAAGATCCCTTCGAAAACATGGGTGCCCAGCTGGTGCGCGAAGTTGCTACCAAGACAAATGATGTCGCAGGCGATGGAACAACCACCGCTACGCTGATGGCGCAGGCGATGATTCGCGAAGGCCTAAAGAATGTTGCGGCAGGCGCAAACCCCATGGTTTTGAAGAAGGGCATTATGGCTGCTTCTGAGGCTGCCGTAGAGGCGCTTAAGGAGCTTTCCAAGCCGATTGAAGGAAAAGAGGCCATCGAGCAGGTTGCCTCCGTTTCCGCCAACGATGCGAATATTGGCCACCTGATCGCCCAGGCGATGGAAAAGGTGGGCAATGAGGGCGTCATTACAGTGGAAGAATCCAAGACCATGAAAACGGATCTCGTCGTGGTGGAGGGCATGCAGTTTGACCGCGGTTATGCTTCCGCATATATGGCGACGGATACAGATAAGATGGAAGCTGTGCTGGATGATCCGCTCATTCTGATTACAGATAAGAAGATTTCCAATATTCAGGAGATCCTTCCGCTGCTTGAGCAGGTAGTTCAGGCAGGCAAGAAGCTTCTGATTATTGCCGAAGAAGTGGAAGGCGAAGCATTGGCAACTCTGGTTGTCAACAAGCTGCGCGGCACATTTAACTGTGTTGCAGTAAGGGCACCTGGCTTTGGCGATAGAAGGAAGGCGATGCTGGAAGATATCGCCATTCTCACAGGCGGCACGGTCATTTCCGAAGAAGTTGGCCTGGAACTCAAAGAGGCGACCATCGATATGCTGGGCTCTGCGCGCCAGGTGAAAGTGGATAAGGAAAACACCATCATCGTCGAGGGCAAGGGCGATCCGGAGAAAATCCGCGCACGCGTAAACTCCATCCGCAACCAGATTGAAGATTGCACATCGGATTACGATCGCGAGAAGCAGCAGGAGCGCCTTGCAAAATTGGCTGGCGGTGTGGCCGTGATTCAGGTAGGCGCTGCGACAGAAACTGAAATGAAGGATATGAAGCTGCGCATCGAAGATGCCCTGGCTGCGACAAGGGCAGCTGTTGAAGAGGGAATTGTCCCTGGCGGCGGCACGGCAATGCTGAAAGCTGAAAGCAAGATCAAGGAGCTGCTTGCTACAGCCAGCGGCGATGTCAAGACGGGAATGTCTATCGTGCTGCGCTCGCTGGAAGAGCCGATTCGCCAGATCGCGGCCAACGCCGGCATCGAAGGCAGCATCATCGTTGAGAAGGTGCGCGAGAATGAGAGCAAATCCTTCGGATATGATGCGTATAACGATAAATTTGTAGATATGATCGAGGCGGGCATTCTCGACCCGACAAAGGTCACGCGCTCTGCACTGCAGAACGCAGCTTCCGTCGCTTCCATGCTGCTCACGACAGAGAGCATTGTGACGGATATCCCCGCTCCCGAACCGGCTGCTGCGCCAGCTCCCGGTGGAATGGGCGGCATGTACTAAAAAAACAAAAAAAGCGGTGGGCTTGAGCCCGCCGCTTTTTTTGCTGTTTTCCTTTTCCAAGGGACAGAAAAAAGTGCCCGAAAAGAGGCGCACGAAAATGGTGAAAAAAGCAGGAATTATGTTTTTTGACATAGAATTATGCAGTGTTCACAATTTGTTTACGAGATTGAGAAAGTGCCGATACAAAGGCCTTTTTTGGGGGTGCTTATTCCTAAAAAATGGCTGAAATAGGCTTTTTTTGGCTCTCTTGGTTTGTCAAAATGAATTTCTGGTAGTATAAT
>USII01000106.1 GCA_900554725.1 uncultured Eubacteriales bacterium | reverse complement strand
TTCCAGCACTTTGTCATAATCCGCCGCGTCTGTGATAACGGCAACATCCTGCCAGTTTTTTGCCGCTGCCCTCAGCATGGAAGGACCGCCAATATCGATATTTTCAATCGCATCCTCCAGTGTGCAGCCTGGCTTCGCAATGGTCTGCTTGAAGGGATAGAGGTTTACCGCCACAATATCGATGGGTTCGATCTGAAGATCATGCAGCTGCTTCATATGCTCGGGATTAGAGCGCATCGCCAGAATTCCGGCATGTATTTTGGGATGCAGCGTCTTGACGCGGCCATCCAGACACTCCGGGAATCCTGTAATTTCCGAAACACCCGTCACAGGCACGCCCGCCTGGGAGAGAGCGCGCTTTGTTCCGCCTGTAGAAAGCACTTCAAAGCCAAGCTCTACCAACCCCTTTGCAAACTCTACAATTCCCGTTTTATCCGAAACGCTCAAAAAAGCTCTTGCCATATTCTTACTCCTTCTAAACTCAAAATAAAATCCTAGAGGATGCTTACCCTTCTGCCCTGCACTTTCAGCCTGTCCTGGCAAAACAGTGCAACCGCTTCGGGCAAAATTTCGTGTTCCACTTCCAGCACGCGCTGCTGGAGCATTTCCGGCGTATCTCCCGGCAGAACGGGCACTGAGCGCTGGGCAATAATCGGCCCGGTATCCGCGCCTTCATCCACAAAATGGACTGTGGCGCCGCTCACCTTGACCCCATATTCCAGCGCAGCTTTATGCACTTTGAGGCCATAATACCCTTTTCCGCAAAAGGAAGGGATGAGCGAAGGGTGAATGTTGATGATTTTATTGGGGAATGCCTCTATCATCCGCTTACCTAAAATGCTCAGATAGCCGGCCAATACAACGCCTTCTGCCCCATACTGGCGCAAAGCGGCAAGATTTGCCTCAAAGAACGCCTCCTCATCCGCATATTCCTTTTTGCAGATCACGATCCCCGGAATTCCCGCTTTTCTTGCGCGTTCCAAAGCATAGATTCCGGGTTTGCTCGCGATAACGACCACAATCTCTGCCGGAATGCGCCCATCCTCCACACCATCGATGACAGATTGAAGGTCTGTTCCGCCGCCCGATACCATAACTGCCAATCGCTTCACAGGACGACCACCCCGCCCTGTTCGCTTTCCCTCGTTTCGCCGATAATCTGCGCATGATCCTGCGTGTTGGAATTGATATAGGCCGTAATTTCATCTGCCCTATCCGCATCCACCACAAATACCATGCCAATTCCCATATTAAAGGTGTTATACGCCTCTCTCTTTTCCAGGCCCGCACCATCTACCAGCATGCGGAAAATCTCCGGCACCTCGTAGGACTTGGAATCCACATATGCACAAGTACCCGCCGGGAAGATGCGCGCCAATTTCTCATAAAAACTGCCGCCTGTGATATGCGCAATCCCTTTGATGTCAAATTTTTCCACGACATCCAGCACGGTTTTTACATAGATGCGGGTGGGAATCAGGAGTTCTTCGCCCAGCGTATGGCCCAGGCCCTCAACATACTGTTCAAGTACCTTGCGCTCCATGGGAAACACCTTGCGCACCAGGGAGAAGCCGTTGGAATGAATCCCGCTGCTGCTAAGGCCGATGAGCGCTTGCCCGGGGGCAATTTTTTTGCCGGTAATGATCTTTTCCCTGCTGACGATGCCTGTCGTAAAACCGGCGATATCGTATTCCCCTTTGGAGTAGAAATCCGGCATTTCCGCCGTCTCTCCGCCCACAAGAGCACAGCCCGCCTGCAGACATCCTTCCGCCACGCCCTTTACAATCTGCGCCGCAGTTTCTGGCTGCAGCTCTCCCGTCGCAATATAATCCAGGAAAAAGAGGGGCTTTGCTGCATGGCAGATAATATCGTTTACGCACATGGCGACACAATCGATACCCACAGTATCGTGCTTATCCATCACAAAAGCAGCCATCAGCTTGGTCCCTACGCCATCTGTTCCCGCAACCAGCACATCATCCCCAAGGGCATACATGCTTCCAAAGCTGCCAAGGCCCGTCAATACATTTTTATCAAATGTCTTATCGGCATATTGTTTCATCAGACGCACTGCTTCATAGCCGCGAGTGACATCGACTCCCGCATCTGCATAAGTAATCTTTTTTTGTTTACTCATCTTGCTTATCCTCCTTTGCGCCGCTCAATACTTCGGCCAAATTCATCTGCTTTGTGGCCTCGCAGCTTCGGATAATATCCATGGGATAATGCCCGTCGAAGCACCCGGTGCAGAAATTGCATCCTGCCCCTTCCACCGTCTTTAAGAGATCTTCCTTTGTAAGATAGTAAAGAGAATCCGCCCCTATCAGCCTTCGGATATCCTCTACCGTTTTGGTCGAGCCGAGCAGCTGATCATGGGAAGGCGTGTCAATGCCAAAAAAGCATGGGAAAGCGACTGGCGGCGAGCTGATGAGCATATGCACCTCTTTTGCGCCGGCCAGCCTCAGCATCTCGACAATTTTGCGGCTCGTCGTCCCCCGGACAATAGAATCATCCACAAGCACAATTTTTTTCCCATAGACATTTTTCTTGAGCGCGTTTAGCTTGAGCTTTACGCCCCGCTCCCGCAGCGACTGGCTGGGCTGGATAAATGTGCGCCCCACATATCTGTTTTTTGCCAGCGCCTTTTTATAGGGCAGGCCCGATTCTTCCGCATATCCCGCAGCCGCAGGCGTGGCGGAATCCGGCACATCGGCTACGAGGTCTGCTTTTATGGGGCAAGCCTGTGCCAGCTTGCGCCCCATGTTCTCCCGCGCCCGGTAGACGCTGATGCCATCGATATCCGAATCTGGCCGGGCAAAATAGACATATTCAAAAATGCAAAGCGCAGTATCATCGGCAAGGTTTGTCTGATGGGAATGGAAACCCTGTGCATCAATGACGATGATCTCTCCCGGGCGAACATCCCGCACAAATTCGCCATCAATGGCATCAAACGCGCAGGATTCCGAGGCGATAACAAAGTTATCATCCAGCTTGCCTACCGCAAGCGGGCGGATTCCCTGAGGATCGCGCACGGCAATCAGCGCATCCTGCGTTGCGATCACAAGGCTATACGCCCCCTTGACGACGCTCATCATGCGCTTGATCGCCTGCACGATATCGCTTGTCCTGCTGCGCGCAACAAGATAAGCCATGACTTCTGTATCGATTGTCGTCTGGAAAATGGCGCCCTCTTCCTCCAACTTGGAGCGTATGATCTGGGCATTGATGAGGTTGCCATTATGCGCCATGGCCATCTGGCCTCCGCGATAACTCATGACGATGGGCTGGGAGTTGATCACCTGGCTTTCGCCGGCCGTAGAATAGCGCACATGCCCAATTCCGATTTTCCCGCCGGAAAGCTGAGAAAGGCCATCTTTAAAAACTTCCGAGCAAAGCCCCATATCCTTATGGCAGCGGAACCCCTTTTCGTCTGCCACGGCAATGCCCGCGCTTTCCTGGCCGCGATGCTGAAGTGCAAACAACCCGATATAGCAGACTTCTGCCGGATCAAACTTTCCATCCGGCGCATAGATGCCAAATACGCCGCACTCCTCGTGCATCGCATCGTCATCCGGCTTTATTCTCTCATAATAATATTGATTTTTGTTCTTTTGCATAGACTATGCACCCATCAGACGGTGTAAAATTTCCTGGTATGCCTCTTCCACACCGCCCAAATCCTGGCGGAACCGATCTTTATCCAGCTTTGCACCGGTTTTGCTATCCCAGAAGCGGCAGGTATCGGGAGAAATTTCATCTGCCAGCAGAATTTCCCCATGAAAACGGCCAAATTCCAGCTTGAAATCGATGAGCTCAATGCCAAACTGCGCCAAATACTTGCCCATAATCTCATTGACGCGCAGAGCATAATCCTTAATCGTGCGGACTTCTTCTTCCGTCGCAAGGCCCATGGCAGCAATATGATAGTCGTTGATCATCGGATCTCCAAGTTCATCATTTTTATAGGAGAACTCCAGCACCGTTGTTTTCAGCTTGGTTCCCTCCGGAATGCCCAGGCGCTTGGAAAGGCTGCCCGCTGCAATATTTCTCACAATCACCTCCAGCGGAACGATCTCCACTTTCTTTACAACTGTTTCGCGATCCGAAAGTTCTTCTACAAAATGCGTCCGAATGCCTTCCTTTTCCAGCATGGCGAACATATGGTTGGAAACCTTGTTATTCACAACACCCTTTCCCACAATCGTCCCCTTTTTGAGGCCGTTAAAGGCTGTTGCATCGTCCTTGTAATCCACGATGACATAATCAGGATTCTCTGTTTCAAATACCTTTTTCGCCTTGCCCTCATACAACTGCTTTAATTTTTCCATTTTGACGCCTCCGCTTGCAGCTCTTCATCCGCCCGAATGACTTTTTGCTGCATTTCAAATTTATAATCCAAG
>USII01000105.1 GCA_900554725.1 uncultured Eubacteriales bacterium | reverse complement strand
ATACCTTCAGAATACCGTTGGCATCGATATCGAATGTAACTTCAATCTGAGGAACGCCTCTTGGAGCCGGCGGAATGCCCGTGAGCGTAAAGCGGCCCAGCGTCTTATTATACTGCGCCATCTCGCGCTCGCCCTGCAGCACATGAATTTCTACGCTCGTCTGGCCATCGGCCGCCGTGGAAAATACCTGGCTCTTCTTTGCAGGGATGGTGGTATTGCGCTCGATAAGCCGCGTGCAGACGCCACCCAGTGTTTCAATGCCGAGGGAAAGGGGTGTAACATCCAGAAGCAGAACATCTTTAACTTCTCCGCCCAGCACGCCGCCTTGAATCGCCGCGCCCAGTGCAACGCATTCGTCCGGGTTGATGCCCTTATAGGGCTCTTTTCCGGTAATTTTCTTTACCATTTCCTGTACGGCGGGAATTCTCGTAGAGCCGCCTACCAGCACTACCTTATCAATTTCTCCGGTAGAAAGGCCCGCATCCTTTAGTGCATTCATGGTCGGACCCTCTGTGGCGCGCACAAGATCTTCTGTAAGTTTATCGAACTGTGCACGGGTCAGGTTCATATCAAGATGTTTGGGGCCAGTCGCGTCCATCGTGATAAAGGGCAGATTGATATTCGCCTGCATGACGCCGGAAAGATCAATCTTTACTTTTTCTGCCGCTTCCTTTAGCCGCTGCATGGCCGCACTGTCTGTGGAGAGATCGATGCCGTTGCTCTTCTTATACTCGGAAACCATCCAATCAATGATTCGCTGATCGAAATCATCGCCGCCCAGATGCGTGTTGCCGTTTGTCGCCAACACCTCTACAACGCCATCTCCAATCTCCAGAATGGAGACATCGAATGTGCCGCCGCCAAGGTCGTACACCAGAATTTTTTGGGAATCTTCCTTATCAAGCCCATAGGAAAGGGCCGCAGCCGTAGGCTCGTTGATGATGCGCAGCACCTCCAGGCCGGCAATTTTCCCTGCGTCTTTCGTTGCCTGGCGCTGAGAATCCGAGAAGTATGCGGGAACAGTGATGACTGCCTGTGTCACCGGCTCTCCCAGATAGCTTTCAGCATCTGCCTTGAGCTTTGCCAGAATCATCGCGGAGATTTCCTGGGGGGAATAGCTCTTGCCTTCAATGGTCACCTTGCGATCTGTGCCCATATCCCGTTTAATCGAAGAAATTGTATTCTCATGGTTTGTAACTGCCTGGCGCTTGGCAATCTGCCCGACGAGGCGCTCACCATTCTTTGCAAATGCCACTACAGAAGCCGTAGTTCTCGCTCCCTCCGCGTTTGGAATGACGACAGGCTCTCCGCCTTCCATCACTGCCATACAGCTGTTTGTCGTTCCAAGGTCAATACCGATGATCTTGCCCATATGAAATATCCTCCTAAAAATTCAAACTTTATTTTGTTACTTTAACCATACTGTGGCGCAGTATGCGATCTTTCATTTTATAGCCGCGCATCAGCACTTCTTTGACGGCGCCGCTCTCCTCGCCCTCTGCGGCATCTTCCTGCATCACCGCATTATGAAAGTTCGGGTCAAAGGGCTGCCCTTCTGCCTCAATCTCCTCAATGCCAAGGGAAGCTAGAATTTCCTGCATCTGCTTTGCAATGAGCGCAACGCCCTGTTTGATAGGCGTATCCTCTTCTCCCGCCGCCTTGAGCGCATATTCCAGATTATCCATCAGCGGCAAAAACTTGGTCGCAACATCTATCGCCGCGTTCTGGTATGCCTCCGAAATAGCCGCTTGATTGCGGCGCTTATAGTTTTCAAAATCCGCTCGCTCCCTTTGCAGCAAGGAAAGATATTCATCTCTCTCGGCCTTTAGTTTTTCTTTTTCCCCATCCTCTTTCTTTGCTTTTATTTTAGAACCTTTTGATTCTGGGGCAGGCGCCTGCTTTGGCTCTGCCGCTTCTTCTGCTGGCCGTTCCTTGTTCTGCTCCTGTTGCTGTTCCTTCTTGTTTTTTGCCATATCCTTCTCCCGTCAATTTCTGCTTTCATCTGTCAGGTAATATTTTAAAATCTCATTCATGCTGGCGCTTACGCACCGAAGCACTGAAATGATTTTCGCATAATTCATACGCGTCGGCCCAATTACGCCAAAAGAGCCGAGCTTTTTATCCCCCACCCGGTAGGTTGCTGTGATGATGCTCATATCCTGAAGCTCGCTGAGCTCGTTTTCCTTTCCAATGCGGATGGTAAACTCCATATCCGTGGAGCGGGCCAGCATATCGTAGAGGGCATCCTTGGTTTCAAGCAGCGTAAGAAAATTCTTCGCCTTATTCACATCTCGATATTCCGGATGATTCAAGATGTTTTTCGCTCCCCCAAGCACCACATCCTTAGCAGCCGCCGGCCGAAGGCCCGCCTGAACGGCATCCAGCAGGCTTTCCATAAAGGAGCGGTGCAGCTCAATATCCCCCGCTGCCGATTCTCTCACCGCCTGAACGGCATCTGCAAAGCGCTGGTGGCTCACTTTATCCGTCAGCAAATTGGAAAGTGCTTCCATCTCATACGGGCTCAGCTCTTCTGGAACATCGATCACCATATCCCGCACCATTCCCGTATCAAAAACAAAAAGCAATAATGCCTTATGCTCGCTCAGTTTGACAATCTGTATGCGGCGTATTTCCACTTGCGCAGGCTGTGGAGCCAGCACCAGGCTTGTGAGGTTTGTCATCTCGGAAAGCACCTTTGCCGTGGCATCTATCACGCTGCTCAGCTTTCCCATCTTTTGGTTCAAATAGCCGCGAATAAAGGTGATTTCTCCCTGATTCAGGCGGGAAACCTTCATCAGCGTATCTACATAGAGCCGATACGCCTTATCTGAAGGCATGCGCCCAGCCGATGTGTGCGGCTGCTCCAAATACCCGCCTTCCTCAAGATCCGCCATCTCGTTGCGAATAGTAGCGGATGAAATATTCATATCGCCTCTCTTGGAAAGCGTGCGGGAACCTACTGGAATACCCGTAGCAATATAGTCATCAATAATGGCTTTTAGTATCATCATTTGCCGCTCTGTCAGCGCCATATCGCCGCCCCCTTTCCTATTTTGTTAGCACTCATTCTAATCGAGTGCTAATCAACACTATAAAAATAGCACTATTTGCGCTGTCCGTCAATAGGCTATTTGTTACGAATTGTTGAACAAAAAAGCGCGGAGAGTACCCGCTCCGCACTTATGATGCATTTCCTGCTTTTCACCATGTGCCCTTTTCAGAAGGCTTGCCTCAATCCAGATTTCCAATCAGCTCCAATACGACGCCATCCTGGAGGTCCATGCCCCGATCCGTCAGCACCAGCCGTTCTCCAAGCGTGCAAAGGCCCATTTTTTGCAGCTTTGCAAGCGATCTGCGCATCCCATCGCTGCCAGGGATCTCTTCGGCGGGCAATCCCTCTGCCAAACGGGTTTTTAACATGATGCGCTCAAAGGGCAAATCCGCCTTCATGCGGGAAATCTCTGCTCGCTTTCCCCGCCTCAGCGCCGCCAAATATCTGCCGATGCTCTCATCGTTAGAAAAGCGCATCCCCTGGTAGAAAGAGTGAGCAGCGACGCCCAGCCCAATATATTCTTCTACCCGCCAGTATTTGAGATTATGCCGGCATTCATAACCCGGTTTTGCAAAGTTCGAAATTTCATAGCGGGCAAACCCCTTTTCTGCCAGAATATCCCGCAGTGTATAAAACATGGCGCGATCGGTTTGCTCATCCGGCTGCTCGGCTCCATACATGGGAACGCCCCGCTCCAGCTTCAGAGCATATGCCGAAATATGCGTGATGGGCAGAGCACATAACGCCTGCGCGCTTTGGGCCACCTGCTCCACCGTCTGATGGGGCAGCGAATACATCAAATCCACATTGATGTTGGAAAACCCTGCTGCCAAAGCGGCTTCAATCGCAAGGAGAAAATCTCCATAGGTATGCAGCCTTCCAATGCTTTTAAGCAGCGAATCCTGAACCGCCTGCAAACCGATGGAAAGACGGTTTATCCCCGCAGTGCGGTATTCCCTCGCCTTCTTTTGCGTAAGGGAGTTGGGGTTCGCTTCTATGGAGATTTCAGCGCCTGGGGCAATGGAAATGCTCTTTTGAACGCCATCCATCAGCTTGGCGATCGCGCCATCTTCTAGGCAGGAAGGCGTTCCCCCGCCGATAAACACGCTATCCACCTGTTCTGCCGCGTAAAACTCTGCCTCCCGGGCAAGGGCTTCCACATATTCTTCCATGGTATTCTCCTGCCCTGGATAGGAGACAAAATCACAATATCCGCATTTGCTCTGGCAATATGGGATATGAATATATAATCCTCTCATCGGCTAGCTCAGCTTTAGCACGCTCATAAACGCTTCAGAGGGAACTTCTACGCTTCCCACCTGCCGCATGCGCTTTTTTCCTTCCTTCTGCTTTTCCAGGAGCTTTCTCTTACTGTCTCTTATACACATCTCCGAGCCCACGAGACCA
>USII01000104.1 GCA_900554725.1 uncultured Eubacteriales bacterium | reverse complement strand
TTTATGTAGGGATTCCTTTTTGCACTTCGCGCTGCGCCTATTGTTCCTTTGCAGCAATGGAAAGCACAAGGGATGGCGCGCTGGAAGAGAAATATGTTGATGCCCTGATCCGGGAGATGCATGCGCTTAGGGATATTATCGCTGCGCGCCGGGTGCGCAGCGTCTATCTCGGCGGAGGAACGCCAACAGCGCTTGCCCCTTGCCAGCTGGAACGCGTGCTGGAGGCGGTGGCCGAATTCGCGCAGGGAGAATTCACCGTGGAGGCAGGGCGGCCGGATACCATCACGCCAGAGAAGCTCAGCCTGATTCGGCAGGCAGGGGCCAACCGCATCAGCGTAAACCCCCAGACCACCTGCCAGGCTACGCTAGACCGCATTGGAAGAAGCCATCGTGTGGAGGAATTTTTTAAGGCGGCGGAGCTTGCCGCTGGCTTTGGCTTTGCAGCCGTCAATATGGATCTTATCGTCGGCCTTCCAGGGGAGGGGAGGGCGGAATTTGCGCGCTCGCTTTTAGATGTACTTGCACTGAAGCCGGAAAATATCACTGTGCATACGCTGGCCATCAAGCGCGGTTCTCGATTTGGTCAGGAAAATGCTCACAGTTTTGCGGATGCAAAGGAAGCTGAAGCAATGCTGGCTCAGGGGGCCGAACAGCTGGAACGGGCGGGATATGCGCCGTATTACCTATACCGCCAAAAGTATATGACGGGAAATTTGGAGAATGTGGGCTATGCTCTGCCAGGTAAGGAGAGCATCTACAATATTGATATTATGGAAGAGGCTGTCAGCATTTTGGCGTTTGGCGCTGGAGCCATCAGCAAGGTAGTGGAAAGTGGGGATGGGAAAATCTGCCGGGCGGCTGCGCCAAAGAATGTGGAGCAGTATATCCGGCGCATTCAGGAGATGGTTCAGCGGAAAAGAGCGCTTTTTTGCGGGCAAGAGAGCCTGTAAAGGCACGAATATGGCCCCCGGGGGTATGCCTTCGTTGACTTTTGCCGCCGCAAAATCTATAATGAAACAAAGTTAAAGTTTGCAGATACTTAGGAGGAAAGAGAGTGAAGATTCAAGCGCCCAAGGGGACGAGAGATCTGCTCCCTCAAGAGAGCTACCAGTGGCAGTATATCGAAGGGAAGCTGCGCGAGATTGCGGGAAAATACAATATCCGGGAAGTGCGTACGCCGATTTTTGAGCATACGGAACTGTTTTTGCGCGGAGTAGGGGATACGACGGATATTGTGCAGAAGGAGATGTACACTTTTGAGGATCGCGGCGGAAGATCCATCACGCTGCGCCCGGAAGGAACGGCAGGGGCCGTGCGCTCTTTTATTGAGCATGGCCTGAGCGATGGCCCGCAGCCTACAAAGATGTGCTATATTTCCGCACCGGTATTCCGCTACGAGAGGCCCCAGGCTGGGCGGCTGCGCCAGCACCACCAGTTCGGCATTGAAATTTTTGGCGCCAAGGAGGCCACGGCAGATGCAGAGGCGATCCTGCTTGCCTATACGGTGTTGCAAACGCTGGGTGTGCACAATCTCTCGCTCAATCTGAACTCTATCGGTTGCCCAACCTGCCGGCCTAAATACAGCCAAGCACTCAAACAATACTATCAGGATAAAAGAGAAGCACTCTGCCCAACCTGTCTCGATAGGCTGGAGCGCAATCCTCTGCGCCTGCTGGATTGCAAAGAGCCAAAGTGCCAGGAGATCGCAAAGGGCGCCCCGAAGATGATAGAATACCTCTGCCCGGAATGCCAGCAGCATTTTGAACAGTTGCAGCAATACCTGGCCGATGCGGGCGTGGCATTTCAAATAAACCCCTATATTGTCCGCGGGCTGGATTACTATACAAAGACAGTTTTTGAGATCATCTCTTCTGAAATTGGCGCACAGGGGACGGTGTGCGGCGGCGGGCGGTATGATGGGCTGATTGCGGAAATAGGCGGGCCACAAATGTGCGGCGTTGGCTTTGGTATGGGCATTGAGCGGCTGCTCATGGTCATGCAGGCAGCAGGAGTGCAAATCCCAAAGCCGAGCGCTCTCAAAATCTTTTTCTGCGCGATGGGGCCGGATGCGCGCCGCAGGAGCTTTTCGCTGATGCAGGAGCTGCGCGCCGCAGGAATTGCCGCAGATATGGATCATAATGCCAGAAGCCTGAAGGCACAGATGAAATATGCCGATAAGGTGGGGGCGGAATATGTCGCCTTGATTGGGGAAGAAGAGCTGCAGAAGGGCTGTTGCAAGCTGCGGGATATGAAGGGAAGCCAGGAGAGCGAAGTTTCGCTGGAAAAGCTGGCAGAAGCGCTGAGGTAAGGATATGGCGGAGAAACTGGGAAACTGGAAGCGGACGGGCATGTGCCAGGAGTTTTCAGAAAAGGATATTGGAAAAAGCGTAACACTCATGGGCTGGGTGAACAGCCGGCGCAATTTGGGCGGGCTTATCTTTGTTTGGCTGCGGGATAGAAGCGGCGTGATTCAGCTGGTATTTGATGAGGCTGAGAAAAAAAGCTATTTTGCGGATGCCCAGAGCCTGCGCAGCGAATATGTCATTGCGGTGAAGGGCCAGATTGCCGCAAGAGCGCCGGAAAACTACAATGACGATTTGGCAACCGGGCGTATTGAAGTGAGGGTAGAGGAACTGAAAATTCTATCTGAAGCGCAAACGCCGCCCTTTGAAATTGAGGAGAACTCAAAAGTAAAAGAGGAACTGCGGCTCAAATACCGTTATCTCGATCTGCGGCGGCCGGATATGCAGCGCAACCTGATGCTGAGAAGCCAGATTGCCATGTCTACACGGCAATACCTGTTTGAGCAGGGCTTTTTGGAGATAGAGACGCCGATTTTGCAAAAAAGCACGCCCGAGGGCGCACGGGATTACCTGGTGCCTTCCCGGGTGCATCCTGGAAAATTCTATGCGCTGCCCCAATCCCCTCAAATTTTCAAGCAGCTTCTGATGGTTTCTGGAATGGACAAATACTACCAGATTGCCAAGTGCTTTCGAGATGAAGATTTGCGGGCGGACAGACAGCCGGAATTCACGCAGGTGGATATGGAGCTTTCCTTTGTCACAGAAGAGGATGTCATTGCGGTAAACGAAGGGCTGTTCCAGAGGATTTTCAAAGATACGCTGGGCGTGGAAATCCCGCTGCCTCTGCCCAGGCTTACCTGGCAGCAGGCGATGGACCGCTATGGAAGCGATAAGCCGGATACGCGCTTTGGCATGGAGCTTTTTGATATCAGCGATATTGCGGGAAAATGCGGTTTCCAGGTGTTTGCGCAGGCCGTGGCCAATGGAGGGAGCGTGCGCGGCATTAAGGCGGAGCATGCCGGCCTCTCTAGAAAAGAGATCGATGCGCTTGGGGAATTTGTAAAAACATATGGCGCAAAGGGCCTTGCGTGGATCAATTTCAAGGAAGAGGGGATAAGCTCTCCCATTGCAAAATTCCTTTCGGAGCAGGAGCTGGAGGCCATTGCCCAGCGAGCAGAGGCCAAAACTGGAGATATTCTGTTTTTTGTGGCAGATAGCGATAAGGCGGTATACGCTTCACTGGGCGCGCTGCGCCTGGAGCTTGGAAAAAGGCTGGGCCTGATTCCCGAGAACCAGTGGAACCTGCTTTGGGTGACAGAATTTCCACAATTTGAATACAGCGAGGAAGAGGGAAGGCTTGTAGCGATGCATCACCCCTTCACCAGCCCCATGGACGAGGATTTAGACCTTCTGGAAACGGAGCCGGAGAAAGTGCGGGCAAAGGCCTACGATATTGTCCTCAATGGAGTTGAGCTTGGGGGCGGAAGCATCCGCATTCACGATTCGGCCTTGCAGGAGCGCATGTTCCGGGCGCTGGGGTTCACCAAACAGCAGGCATGGGAAAGATTTGGCTTTATGATGCGGGCCTTCCAATATGGCACGCCGCCGCACGGCGGCTTGGCCTATGGGCTGGATCGATTGGCGATGCTGCTGGCCGGGCGGCAGAGCTTAAGGGATGTCATTGCTTTCCCGAAAGTGCAAAACGCCTCGGATCTCATGAGCGAAGCGCCGGATGTGGTAGATCAGGCGCAGCTAAATGAGTTGGGCATTGGCATTTTGCCAAGAGAAGAATAAATGGATGTTCTTAGGAAATAATAAAGTTATGGAGGTAGAATATGGGTATTGTAACAGCGACTTCTGAAAATTTTCAGAAAGAAGTTTTGGAAGCAGAACTGGCAGTGGTAGATTTTTGGGCATCCTGGTGCGGTCCGTGCAAAATGTTTGGGCCCATTTTTGAAGATGTTGCAAATCAGCAAGAGGGAGTAGTGTTTGCAAAGCTGAATGTGGATGAGCAGGAGGATTTGGCAAGGCAATATAAGGTAATGTCCATCCCGACGGTGATCGTCTTTCAGAAGGGCCAGCCTGTAAGAAAGAGCGTAGGAGTGCTTTCCGCGGCCGAGCTCAAGGAGCTGATTCAGGCTGCAAAGGCATAAAAGCT
>USII01000103.1 GCA_900554725.1 uncultured Eubacteriales bacterium | reverse complement strand
ACTGCATAGTTTCACCTCAATATATTTTTCCGGTGAAAAGATTAGAACATGCCTGCCTTAGCAGAAAGTGTCGCTTGGTGCATAAATTTTTCTACAAATTTGGCCAAAAACATGGGCACATTTCCGATTTTTACAAAAATCGCCTAAACAATTTGATTTGCTATTTCATTTAGTCTTTGCCTCTGGGCATCGTTTAGCATGGGAGAAACACTTGAAATAAAGGAATTCAACCCCTCCTCGCTAAAACTCCCGTCCTTTTTGCCCTGCTCTACCTGCGCCAGCAACGCTTCAAACAGCTCTTCTTCGCTCTTGCCTTCATATTGGGCAATCTGTTCTTTTAATTGTTGCGCCTGTTCCTGCTTTTCCTTTGGGATCTCCTCAGGAATTTTCGCATCGACATTTTTCCCTTTTCGGCGTGCAAAATTTTTTAAATCCCTCGCCATAACAATTCCTCCATTTTCTATCAATATATGCCGGCATTTAAAATGTGTGCACTTTTAGATAAAAAACGAATATGATAAAAAAGAAAGGCAGGAGGTTTTTTATGGAATATTGGAACCGAAAATTGCCCGAACGCCAGGCAGTCCAAATGCCTGAACGCAGCCGGCAGAAAAAGGAGCAACCAACCCCCGCATTATCCAGCTCTCTGCGTTCCCTGCTTTCTATGGCTATGGTAAATGAACTTTCCCAGCCAGAAATGCTGGAACTTCTTAGAGATCTTTATCCCTTCGCATCTCCCCGCGACCGCAGTGCAATCGCAGATATTTTGGGCTATGAACAGGCCGCCAAAACGCTGGCCTATCATAGCATCCGGCCCAATCTGAGCGGCCCGCCCGCAAACAAGCGCTATCTTACTGCCCAAGATCGCATGCTTGGAATGATGAAAGTATTTCAAAAATATAATCCTTCAGCGGCAAGTGGATTTCATCAGCTGGAAAAGATACTCCATATGCAAAAAAAGCTCTCACGGCTTGATCCCACGCGCCCGGAAAGCATGCTTTCCCTGCTTCCGCTTCTGGGCGGACCGGATATGAGCAACATGGAACCGATGTTAAATATGATAAAGAATATGAGCACCAAAGGCGATATTTCAGATGTCCTAAAAAAAATGGGGCGTACCTTTGGCGGCAATCAGGAAAAATAGTTAAAAAAGCCGGGAGCCGCCGGCTTTTTTGCCGCCTGCAGAACCCGGCCATCCATAATTTCTTTTGTGTTCTGCGAATTTTCTCTGTGCCGCACCGCCCGTCGCTCCCATATGGCTCGGGCAGTTTGCAGAAAGGCCCAATGGCCATTACAGATTCCAGAAACTCGGGCATAGCTGCGCATCCATCATTTTTCGAAATGGGGCATAAAAGCCGCTGCGGGACATTGGGAATATAAAAACCGGTGTGGCAAGACCACACCGGCCAAAAAACGCTCAATTTCTGCCGGACTTTTCTAGAAGCCCTTTTTTAATTTTCCCGAATCGCCTCAAGCGCAAGCCTGAGCGCCTGTTGGGAGGCGATAAAGCGGATGTGCTCCCGGCTTCCCGGCCTTTTGGAGCCGGATAAATACCGCTCCACCTTGGAATATTTTTCAGAACTGACGCCAATATATACAAGCCCCACCGGCTTTTCTTCGGTTCCGCCGCCCGGGCCTGCAATACCTGTCACAGAGATGCCTATCTCTGCTCCCGAAAGGCGCCGGATTCCCTCTGCCATCTGCTGCGCCGTTTGGGGTGAAACTGCCCCATAGCGCTCCAGAGTTTGTTCGGAAACGCCAAGCAGTTCATGCTTTATGCGGTTCGCATAGGAGCAAACCCCACATTCAAAAACATCGCTGGCTCCTGGTATTTCCGTGATGCGCTTGGAAACCAGGCCGCCTGTGCAGCTTTCGGCTGTTGCGATTTTCATTCCCTTTGCCTTAAGCTGCTGCACCACTGCCTGTTCCATGTTCTCCACATCCACGCCATAAATTGCTTTGCCCAGGATGCCCTTGATTTCCTCCACAACAGGATCGATAAGACCATACGCCTCCTCCCGTGTTTTGGCAGAAGCTGTCACGCGAAGCTGTACTTCCGACTGTTTTGCATAGGGCGCGACTGTCGGGTTTTTATGGCGCATCATGTAATCGCGCAGCTTGTATTCCACTTCGCTCTCCCCCATGCCCATAATGCGTATGACGCGGGAAACCAGCACCTTATCTGAAAACTTCTGCAAATATGGGCGGATACGCGCCTGGAACATGGCGTTCATCTCATAGGGCGGCCCGGGCATCAGCACCGCGATTTTCCCATTCCCCTCTACTGCAAGCCCGGGAGCCGTTCCGTTATCGTTGTCAAAAACCACTGCCCCTTCAGGCATCTCCGCCTGCTTTAGGTTGTTAGGCGTAGGCGTGCGTCCCGCCTTTTTAAAATATTCCATCAGCCTTTGAAGGCTGTGCTCGTGCATCTGCATCTTGCGGCCAAAGTATGCCGCTACCGTTTCCTTTGTCAGATCGTCGTATGTCGGGCCAAGCCCGCCCGTCATCAGCACAAGGTCTGCCCGGGAAAAAGCCACATTCAGGCTCTCCTTCAGCCGCTTTGGATTATCCCCCACAACCGACTGCGTATAAAGATCAATCCCCATATCCGCCAGTTGCTTTGCCAAATATGCCGCATTTGTATTTACAATATCCCCAAGCAACAGCTCTGTCCCTACACACAATATCTCCGCTACCATTGTCTCCACCTCCTGGCAAACAATAGTTTAGCATATTCGAGGAACTTTGGGCATATTTTAGGCGAAATTTTCCCGGCCACTCAGTTTTTTCAAAGGTGTGCTATTTTTTGACCTTAGGGTTAAACAGAACCGAAACCAGATATCCAAACAGCACTGCCGCCGTGATACCCGCTGCCGTCGCCATGACGCCCCCGGTGAAAATGCCGATAGCGCCCTTTTGGGCAACCTGCTCAATTACTCCTTTTGCCAGAGAATAACCAAAGCCCGTGAGGGGCACAGTTGCCCCTGCGCCGGCATATTCCACAAGCGGCCCATATAGCCCAAGGGCTGTCAAAATGCACCCGGCGGTAACAAATGTCACCAAAATGCGGGCAGGCGTCATATTCGTAAGAGAAAGGAGCACTTGCCCCACAACACAAATGAGCCCGCCAACCCAAAACGCATTGATATAATCCATCATGTCAGCTGTCTCTCCTTTCAATCTGCACAGCATGGGCAATGCCCGGGATGCTCTCTCCCTGTTGCGTGCTTGTCGGGGAATGCAGCGCCCCAGTAGCTACAAATAAAATGCGCCCGATTTCTCTTTCCAGCATCTTTTGGAAGAAATAGCCGTTTAAGACGCTGGCACCACAGCCGCAGCCGCTGGCGCCGCAGTTTTTATCCATCCCCTCAAAGATCATTTTCCCGCAGTCCTTATGCACAGTGGAAAGATCCACCTGATTGCGCGCCGCGAGATCCACTAAAATATCCGAGCCGAAAATTCCAAGGTCTCCGGTGATGATGGCATCGTAGTAATCTGCTTCTACCCCCATATCTTCCAGATGGGAAAGGATAGTCTGCACCGCGGCGGGCGCCATGGCTGCTCCCATATTATTGGCGTCCTTAATGCCAAAATCCACGACTCTTCCCACTGTGACGGATTTTATCTCCAAATCCCCCTGTACGGATGACAGCACAGTTGCGCCGGCACCTGTAACAGTATCCTGTCCTGTGGGCGGCTTAGGCGTTCCAAGCTCCAGCGGATAACGGAATTGACGCTCCGCCGTCGCAAAATGACTGCTCGTGGCGCAAAGCACATTCTCTGCAAATCCGCCGTCTATCAACATACTGCCAATGCACAGGGATTCCGCCATGGAAGAGCATGCTCCATACAGCCCAAGAAAGGGGATATCCAAATCCCGGGCGGAATAACCGGCGGAAATGATCTGATTGAGCAGATCGCCCCCAAGAAGATATTGTATTTCCTTAAGGCCAAGCCCGGCGGATTCCACAGCTTTTTTAGCGGCTTCCATAAACAGCTTTTTTTCGGCCAGTTCAAAGGATTTCTGCCCCCACATTGCATCCTGGGCGACAACATCAAAGTAGCCTCCCAGCGGGCCTTTGGATTCTTCCTGCCCAACGGCAGTGCCCCTTCCCCGCACCAGGACAGAGCCATCAAATGTTACCGTATATTTTCCAATTCTTTTGCCCATGTTCCCTCCTTATAACTGGATGACGCCCAGTGCATTTAAAATAAAATAGACGAGCCCCACCAGCACAGAGGAAGAGATGCCATATACAAGAACCGGCCCAGCAATAGTAAACAGCTTCGCGCCAACCCCCAATACATATCCTTCCCTCTTATACTCCAGCGCTGGTGAAACCATAGAATTGGCAAAGCCTGTGATGGGCACAATGCTTCCCGCTCCCGCAAATTTTCCGATGACATCATATACGCCAAAGCCCGTGAGCAAAGCGCCCAAAAAGATCAATACAATACAGGTAAAAGCC
>USII01000102.1 GCA_900554725.1 uncultured Eubacteriales bacterium | reverse complement strand
GAAGGCTTCCAAGTCTTCCATCGTCACGCCACGGTGAATCAGATTGATGCGCTTCTTCTCGTCAATTTCAATGACCTTGACGAGCATCTTATCCCCAACTTTGCAGAAATCCTCGATCTTCTCCACGCGCTTATTGGAAAGCTTGGAGATATGTACCATGCCCTCTTTTCCGGGAATCAACTCGACAAATGCGCCAAACTGCATCAGGCGGGTCACTTTTCCAAGGTAGACATCCCCCACCTTCACTTCCCGTACAATATCCATAATGCGCTGTTTTGCCAGCGCCGCAGCGGCGTCATCCGCCGTTGCCAGGGATACGCGGCCATCGTCTTCAATATCGCTTTTCACGCCTGTCTCAGCGATAATCTTGTTTATCATCTTGCCTCTTGGCCCGATTACCTCGCTGATCTTCTCCGGATCGATGCTGAACTGGACGATCTTTGGCGCATACGGGGAAAGGTGATCTCTGGATTCTGCGAGCACTTCATTCATTTTTCCAAGAATGTGCAATCGCCCGCGCAACGCCTGCGCCAGCGCGCGCTCGAGAATCTCCCGGTCAATCCCCTTAATCTTGATATCCATCTGGATCGCCGTAATGCCTTTATCCGTCCCCGCGACTTTGAAATCCATATCGCCAAGGAAATCCTCCAGGCCCTGGATATCCGTCAGCACGATAACTTTGCCATCCTGCTCGATAAGGCCCATGGCTGTGCCCGCGACAGGCGCTTTCATGGGAACACCTGCATCCATCAGCGCCAGAGAGCTGGCACAAATGCTGGCCTGGGATGTGGAGCCATTGGAGCTCAGCACCTCCGAAACCGCGCGGATCGCATAGGGGAATTCCTCTTCCGAAGGAAGCATGGGCAGAATTGCCCGCTCGGCCAGTGCCCCATGCCCCACTTCTCTTCTGTTTGTGCTGCGAATGGGCTTGGCCTCTCCCGTCGCATATGGAGGCATATTGTACTGATGCATATAGCGCTTAAAGGTATCTTCCGAAATGCCATCCAGCGTTTGGCCATCGGCAATCGGCCCAAGCGTCACCAGGTTCATAACCTGGGTCTGCCCACGGGTAAACACGGCGCTGCCATGCGTTCTTGGCATAACGCCCACTTCACACCAAATAGGGCGAATATCCTCATATCCTCTGCCATCTGGGCGCACACCGTCGTTGGCAATTTTTTTGCGGACGATTTCCTTCATGATGGCATAGAGGCTGTTATGGATATCCGCTTTGCCATCCGGATACTGCTCTTCAAAATACTGAACAGCCTCCTGCTTTACCTGCTTTTCACGCGCCTCGCGCTCTGTGCGGCTGAAGGTATCCATCGCCCAAACCATGCGGTCATAGAACTTTTCGCGCACAGCAGCGTCCAGCTCTTCTGGAACCTTATACAGTTCATATTCCTTCTCGGGTTTGCCAATATCGGCCTTAATCCCCTCGATAAAAGCGCAGATTTTCTTAATCTGCTCGTGGGCCAGCAGAATTGCTTCCAGCATTTCTGCCTCGCTGACTTCGTTTGCCCCCGCTTCCACCATCATCACGGCATCTTTTGTGCCGGATACCGTCAGGTGCAGGCGGCTTGCAGCGCGCTGCTGGCTATCTGGATTGATGAGAAACTGCCCGTCCACATAGCCCACAGCCACAGAGCCTGTTGGCCCAAGGAAGGGCAGGCCCGAGATGGAGAGCGCCACAGACGAGCCAATCATTCCAAGAATTTCCGGCGGAACATCCGGATCCACAGAAAGCACCGTTACAATGACCTGCACATCGTTATAATAACCCTTGGGGAACAATGGCCGCAGCGGGCGATCGATAAGCCGGCAGGCCAGGATTGCCTTTTCAGAAGGCCTCCCTTCCCTTTTGATAAATCCCCCGGGGATCTTTCCAACAGCATACATCTTCTCTTCAAACTCGATGCTCAGGGGGAAGAAATCCACCCCTTCTCTCGGGCTTTCCGAGGCGGTTGCATTGACGAGGACAACGCTATCCCCACAACGCACGATGCAGGAGCCATCCGCCTGAGAGCAGTATTTCCCAGATTCGATAATCAGCTCTCTTCCGCCAAGCTCCATCTTGTACACATGATTCTCTTGCATGTTACCTCCCTCGCAGGCACCTGCCTGCATCAATTTATCTTCCATATTCATTTGGATACAAAATAATGTTTTGCCTGCAGCATTTCCGCTAGGGAAAAATCCCCTTATTAAAAGCATAGAGCGGTTATAAAACCGCTCTATGCTTTTTGGCGGCCGTTACTTTCTCAGGCCAAGCTTTGCGATAAGCGCACGGTACCGCTCAATATCCTTGCTTTTCAGGTAGTTTAAAAGGCCTTTTCTGCGGCCGACCATCTTGAGCAGGCCACGGCGGGAATGGTGATCTTTTTCGTTTTCCTTAAAATGATCATTCAGGTGATTGATGCGCGCCGTAAGAAGCGCAACCTGAACTTCCGGAGAGCCCGTATCTCCCTCATGCGTTGCAAACTCTGCAATAATTGCTGCCTTATCGATCTGTCCCATTGTAGTATTTACCTCCATACACAGTATAATCGCCGGAAACATTGCTTTGCGCCGGGAAAGCGCCAAAACAGAGCATCCGGTTCACAATATTTTCTTTATTTTAGCATACCGCTTCTTTAATGTAAACCCCTTTGCCGCGCGATATTTACACACTCCTGGGCTATCTTTTTATCCTTTTCAATTTGGCAAATCAGCGCATCCAGGCTTTCAAACTTCTGTTCGCCACGCAGGAATTCCAAAAGCCGTACTTTCGCCTTTTTTCCATAAGCATCTCCCCCAAATCCGGCCAGGTTACTCTCTACGGAAAGGGCATCTCCATCCTTCACGGTGGGGCGGATGCCGATATTTGTCACGGCAGCATAGCGCTGGCCTTCCAGCTCCACCTCTGCGGCATATACGCCATGCTTCGGCATAAGCTTTTGCTTTGGCGGATAAAAATTCAGCGTAGGGAATCCCATCTGCCGGCCCAACTGCTTTCCATGTGCCACAATATCCACAATTTCATAGGGGCGGCCCAATAGCTCTGCTGCCTGTTTGATATTCCCCTGGCGCAGCGCGCAGCGAATACGCGTGCTGGAGACGGCCTTCCCTTCCGCCAGAAAAGGCGGCTGCTCCAAAAGCTCTGCGCCGTACTGCTCGGCCCATTGCTTCAAATAGAGCGGCGTGCCCAGCGCCCCCTTTCCAAAGCGATAGTTGAAGCCCACGCAAACCACCTTGGCCCTCAGCTCCTGGAACAGAAAGCGCGCAAATGTTTCCCGGGGAGTTTCTGCCACCTCGGCATCAAACTGCGGCATCAGCAGATAATCGATCCCGACCTCCGATAGCGCCTCTTCCTTTTCGTCAGGCGTAAAAATCATCCCGCTTTCTCCGCCAAAATACGCAGAAGGTAAATTGGAAAAAGTATAGATCAGCGTGGGCAAACTCCGCTCCTTTGCCTTTTTCTTCAGCGTCTGCAAAACACTTCTATGCCCAAGATGCAGGCCGTCGAACATTCCCAGCGCAACAGCCGTCCCCTCTGGTGCGCAACACTTGGTCCATCGCTTCATGTTTTTTCTTCTCCTCCGCTTTTGGGATGCAGGATGCAAATCCCAGCTCTGCCAGTCTCCCGCACGCTTTTTGGCCCATCCATGGCCTTGCGCAAGGCGTTTCCCAAAAAAGAGCGGGCAACTTTCCCGCTCCGAAATCTTTTTTGTGACCATTCATGGCCCATCTGCCTAGTATAGCGGAATGCGCAACCGAAGCACCCCGTTTTCACAGACACCTATGCCATAAAATTTTTCACCGCAGTACAGGCGAAAGTGCTCCATATCGGCATTCCCGGCGATTTTCTGCCCATTTTGCAGCGCAAAGGCATAGCGCTCGGGCAGCCGAACCTCTCCCAGCTCCCACAGTGCACATTCCGGACTTTGCACAAAGGAAAAATCCTCTCGGGCAGCCATTTCTTTTATCTCATCCACTGTATAAGCCCGGTCGATCTCAAAAGAGCCAGATGCTGTGCGCAGCAAAAAAGAGGTATGGGCGATCTCGCCCATGCTTTTTGCAATATCCTCCAGAAGCGTGCGGATATAGGTTCCCTTGGAGCAGTTTATCTCCAGCAAAAAGCGGTTTTCACCTGTCTGGCAAAGCAGCTGTATGCCAAAAATGTGCACACGCCTTGCCTCTTTTTGCACTTCCACCCCTTTGCGCGCCAGCTGATAGGCAGGTCTGCCATCGATTTTCACTGCTGAATAGGCCGGGGGAATCTGGAAAATTTCGCCCAAAAAACCCGGAAGCGCCGCCTCCAGGCGCTCCGTGGGGCAGAGGACCCGCCCCCCTTCCCGCAGGGTGTACCGCTCCATATTCTTCTCCTCCTTATTCATGGACTTCCGCCCCTTCTTCTTTCTCCCAAGCGCAGGGAAATTTACATGTATATGAAACGCTCCAAAGCATCCAGAGATCGAACTCATTTTTTCT
>USII01000101.1 GCA_900554725.1 uncultured Eubacteriales bacterium | reverse complement strand
GTATCGAGGGACTTCCGCCGGCAATCTCCATTGATCAGAAGTCGACAAACCGAAACCCGCGTTCCACCGTCGGAACCGTGACGGAAATTTATGATTATTTTCGACTGCTGTATGCCCGCATAGGAATTCCACATTGTCCGAAGTGTGGACGTGCCATCGAGAAACAGACGATCGATCAGATGGTAGATGCCGTGATGAAACTGCCGGAACGCACACGCATCCAGATCCTTGCGCCGGTTGTGCGCGGGCGTAAGGGCGAACATCAGAAATTATTCGAGAAAGCAAAAAAAAGCGGTTATGTGCGTGTGATCGTGGACGGAAATATGTATGAACTTTCGGAAGAAATTCCGATGGATAAAAACATCAAACACAATATTGATATTGTGGTAGACCGTCTGGTGGTAAAACCCGGAATTGAAAAGCGTCTGACCGATTCCCTGGAAAATGTTTTTGAGCTGACCGAGGGAAATGCGATTGTAGATGTGGTGGACGGGGAACCAATGAATTTTTCCCAGAATTTTGCGTGCCCGGATTGCGGAATCAGTGTGGATGAGGTGGAACCGCGAAGCTTTTCGTTTAATAATCCGTTTGGTGCCTGTCCGGTCTGCTACGGACTCGGTTACAAGATGGAGTTTGATGAAAATCTCATGATTCCGGATAAGACACTGTCTATTTCCGAGGGGGCAATTCAGGTAATGGGCTGGCAGTCCTGCACCGATCCGTCCAGCTATACCTATGCCACCCTAAAAGCGTTGTCGGAAGGATATGGATTTTCTCTCGATACACCATATAAAGATCTGCCAAAAGAAATCCGGCATATGCTCATTCATGGCGGAGATGGCCGGATATTAAAGGTGCATTATAAAGGACAGCGTGGAGAAGGCGTCTATGATCTGAACTGGGAAGGCCTTATTAAAAATGTCGAGCGCCGTTACCGGGAGACGGGATCGGACACGATGAAGCAGGAATATGAGCAGTTTATGCGTATTACACCGTGTGCTGCCTGCCATGGACAGCGTCTGAAGCAGAGTTCTCTTGCGGTTACAGTTGCAGACAAAAATATATATGAGATGACCGATATGTCGGTAAAGGATCTCGTGAAATATCTGGCGGAAATGCAGCTGACGGAACAGCAGAAGTTCATCGGCAATCAGATTTTAAAGGAAATCCGTGCCCGTGTGGGCTTTTTGCAGGAGGTAGGTCTGGATTATCTGACATTGACACGTGCGACCGGAACCTTGTCCGGAGGAGAGGCGCAGCGCATCCGCCTGGCTACCCAGATCGGTTCCGGACTGGTCGGCGTGGCATATATTCTGGATGAGCCGAGTATCGGACTGCATCAGCGGGACAATGACAAGCTGCTGCATGCACTGATGAATCTTAAGAATCTGGGAAATACGTTGATTGTCGTGGAACATGATGAGGATACCATGCGTGCGGCCGACTACATTGTGGATATTGGTCCGGCAGCCGGCGTCCATGGTGGAGAAGTCGTTGCGGCCGGTACTGCAGCGGATATCATGAAATGCAAAAAATCTATTACAGGTGCTTATCTGAGCGGCCGGATGAAGATTCCGGTACCATCGGAACGGCGCAGACCGACCGGATTTCTTACCATCAAAGGAGCGCGGGAAAATAATCTGAAAAATATTGATGTGCAGGTTCCGCTTGGTATCATGACCTGTATCACCGGAGTATCGGGATCGGGAAAGAGTTCCCTGACCAATGAAATTCTGTATAAGCATCTGGCGCGAACTTTAAACCGGGCACGCTGCATCCCCGGAGATCACGATGATATTCTGGGTGTGGAACAACTGGATAAGATTATCGATATTGATCAGTCACCGATCGGACGCACACCGCGTTCGAATCCGGCAACCTATACCGGTGTGTTTGACATGATCCGTGATCTGTTTGCGGCAACTCCGGATGCAAAGGCACGTGGATATAAGAAGGGACGTTTCAGTTTCAACGTCAAAGGCGGACGCTGTGAGGCCTGCAGCGGAGATGGTATCATAAAGATCGAGATGCATTTCCTGCCGGATGTGTATGTGCCATGTGAAGTCTGCGGTGGCGGGCGCTATAACCGCGAGACACTCGAAGTGCGCTATAAAGGAAAGACGATCTATGACGTGCTGGATATGACGGTGGAAGATGCCTATGAGTTCTTTAAAAGCATCCCCAAAATTGAGCCGATCCTCCGTGTGCTGATGGATGTGGGCCTTACTTATATCAAACTTGGCCAACCATCTACTACTCTTTCCGGCGGCGAAGCACAGCGCATTAAGCTTGCCACATATCTTTCGCGCAGGCAGACGGGGCACACGCTTTTCATTCTGGATGAACCCACCACCGGTCTGCATACCCACGATGTGAAAAAGCTTGTGGATATCATCGATCGTCTCGCCCAGAAGGGCAATACCATCGTCATCATCGAGCACAACCTGGATGTGATAAAATGCGCAGATCATATCATCGATCTTGGGCCGGAAGGCGGAGATGAGGGCGGCAGAGTTGTGGCAGTTGGAACGCCAGAGCAGCTCGCTGAGGTGAAAGATAGCGCCACTGGCCAGTTCCTAAAAAAAGCACTGGAGTGGAATAAAAGATGAAAAAATTTTTGCTGTGCCTGCTGACAGTCATGCTGTTTTGCAGCTGCGCTGCCGGCTGTTCCAGCCAAAGCGCCATTGTGGATATGAGCCCAGATGCCCCTCTTGTCACCATCGATGGCACGGTTGTCATGACAGTGGAAGATCTGCAGCGCTCCTTAAAAGAGCAGGAAATTTCCCAGCAGATCAAGGGAACGGAAGTCCAGGATGAACAGGCGCTGTTTTTAGAGAAAGCGGAACTTCGCATTCTCTCCTATTATGCCGAGCAGTTTGGCCTGAGCACAGACGAGGAGTTTCTAAACGAGGAATACGATTCCCATGTCTCCGAAATCCAGGATACCAGTATTTACGGCAGCGAAAAGGAATTCTTTGATGCGCTGCAGGAAGCGCTGAATATGAGTGATGAGGAATATAAAGCCTGGAATGTAGAGGAGAACCTCATAGAATATAATGTCGCTAACCTGTTAAGCGACCTTGTGGATACATATAAATATGTCACAGATCCCATCTATATGGAAGAGCTTGTACTGGAAAATCTTCATGCCCTTTTAGATATGTCTGAAATTGAATTTGGGTATCCGGGTATCGAGAAGAGCGATTTTTCCTTTGAAAAAGCTCTGTCCCTTTAAATGGAAGGAGGATATATGCCAACGCCAATCAAGAACCTGGAGTGCTTCGTGTTTGATATGGATGGCACAATTAACCTTGGAAACACGCTCATTCCCGGCGCCCTGGAGCTGATAGAAGAGCTGCGCACCCGGGATATCAAATTTTTCTTTTTCACCAATAATTCCTCCAAATCTCCTGCCGAATATGTAAAAAAGCTGGAAAAGCTTGGGTTTTCGGGGATGACGCTTTCGCATATCATGACATCCGGCGATGTGATGATCCACTATCTCAAAACGCATTTTCCAAAACCGAAGGTCTTTTTATCGGGCACGCCTGCCCTGGAGGAACAGTTTCGCCAGGCGGGCATCACCTTGCTGACGCCAAATGCCCCGGCAGCCGATGCTGTTGTAATCGGGTTCGATACCTCCTTTTGCTTTGAGAAAGCCAATGCCGCCTGCCGCCTGATCGCCGCTGGCGCCCCCTTTCTTGCCACCAATATCGATAGAGTCTGTCCGCTGGAGGGCGGCGCATTTTTGCCGGATTGCGGCTCTATTTGCGCCATGCTGGAGCATGCCACAGGTATCGCCCCTAAATTTACGGGCAAACCTTTTCGGGAAACAGTGGATTTCATTCTGGCAGCAGCAAAAACCGCCCCTGAAAAAACCGCCATTGTGGGCGATCGCCTCTATACGGATATCGCCACGGCAGTGCATGGCAACATTACCGGCATCGCTGTGCTTTCAGGGGAGATCACCCAGGCGGATATTGATGCTTCGGATATTCACCCAGATTATACTTTTCCAAGCGTTGCCGAACTTTTGCAGGAGCTTAAGCGCTAAGCCGGTCTTTATTTTTGCGCCCGCCGAGCGCCGAAATGCTTCGGCATATAGAACTTATCAGATCATCAGGAGAGCCTATGGCAAATCCACATGAAAACTATATGAAGCTGGCTTTGCGGGAAGCGCAGAAAGCTGCGGATAGAGACGAGGTGCCCGTTGGCGCCGTGATCGTTCGGGATGGGAAGATCATCTCCCGCGCCTTTAACAGGCGGGAAACCGACCATAATCCATGCGCTCATGCTGAGCTTCTCGCCATTTGGAAGGCTGCGAAAAAACTCGACGGCTGGCGCCTTACCCGCTGTCAGCTTTATGTGACGCTGGAGCCCTGCCCCATGTGTGCTGGTGCAATTCTCAATGCCCGAATAGAGGCAGTATATTTCGGCGCGCGCGACCCCAAAGCCGGATGCTTTGGCAGCCTTTGCGATCTAAATGCACTTCCTTTTAACCATCACCCCTTGATTTGGGGCGGCATCTTGGAGCCCTGTCTCTTATACACATCTGACGCTGCCGACGAGCGATCTAGTGTAGATC
>USII01000100.1 GCA_900554725.1 uncultured Eubacteriales bacterium | reverse complement strand
AAAAAGAAAGTTCGAGGGAATTGAAAAGCAGAAAATTTCCGGAATTGTCATTGGATGCACGCATTATTCCTTTATCTCGCCGTTAATCCAAAGAGTAGCGCAAGAAAGATTTGAAGGAGCCTGCACACTGTATGATGGGATGTATGGGACGGTCCGTCAGCTGCGGCGCATTCTGGAACAAAGAGGGCTTTTAAGCGAAAAGGGAAATGCAAGCTGTGAGATTCTCTCTTCAGGCGGTTCATCCAGTATTGCACTGATGCATAAAATTTTAGGCGCGTAATTGGGAACTTTTTCTTTGTGCCTGCGTCAAAAATACAGGAGGTATACGCCGAATGGAGTGTAAGGGATTTTCCTCTCGAATAGATGCCTATCTAGATGGCGAACTGTCAGGGGAACAAGAGCAGGCATTTTTAGCGCATGCAAAAAAGTGCAACGCCTGCAACGCGCGGCTCAAAGCAGCGCAAGAGGCGATTGCGTTGACAAGAGCGCTTAGGAGCAAAGCACCGGATTTTATCACCCCCGCTCTGGAGAAGATTTCAAAAGAGAAAAAACGAAAACAAATGCGCAGAGTTGGCTTTGCCGGCGTAGCTGCAGCTTTGCTGCTCTGTTGTATAAGCATTATCATGCTTCAGTATATTGGAAAAGGAGCGGATCAGCAAAACAGCGCAGTGCCTCAGGAAGCTCTGGATGAGAGCACAGCCGAGGGTGGCAGTTCTTTTTCCAGCACACAAACACAGGCACAGGAAGAAAGCGGCGCTGTATATCCTGAAAATACCCTGATTCTGGATGAAGAACAGGCACAGCAGCTGATCAAAATGCTTTCAGAAGAGCAACGAGAGCACCTTATTTCCTTATCTATAGAGGAGGGAAAGCTTCTGTATTTGAAAGGCATGGAAGAAATGGAAGAAGAAGTACGCGTGCTGCTTGAAAAATGCGGTATTTCTTCTCAGCCAGGCCAATATGACGCGCTTTTTTTGCCAGGGGTAGAATAAGGAAAGCCTACCTAAGCAGGGTATGTTATCACATATGAACATAACTGCCGCTTTCTTTGAAAGAGCAGTTATGTTCGGCGGCTTAAGCGGAATGATCGGGAGCGCCCGTGCTGGCGTAGCCCGGTTTTTTTATAGCTGCGTGGAATTTCGCCTGATAGAAGTAGCAGCGCGACCAGGTTTGGCAGGGCCATGAGGGCGTTTAAAATATCTGAGAGCGCCCATACTGTCCTGGATTCTACAGTTGCGCCAAGAAATAGCGCCAGCACAAAGAGTATCTGATAGCATAATTGAAATTTCCGGGAAAATTTCCTGCCAAGAAGAAAATTGAGCCCGCATTCGCCGTAGATGGACCAGGAAAGTGGCGCTAAGAAGGCAAATAGACAAAGCATGATTACAACAAAATATCCCCCAAATCCAGGAAATGCAGCCTCGTATGCAGCAGATGCATACGCCGCGCCTTCTAGCCCCTGGGCATCGGATAAAAGCAGGACAATTGCGCTGATGCTACACGCCAGTACAGAAGAAATGAAGACTTCAAGAATGCCAAGAAGAGCATGCTGTTCAGGCTTTCCGCCCTGGGAGGCAGCGTGTACAATAGAGGCGCTTCCAAGGCCCGCCTCACTGGAGAAAATTCCGCGGGAAACTCCATAGCGCATAGGCGGTGAGATCAAACTGCCTAGTAGCCCTCCACCTGCGGCAGCAGGTTGGAAGGCATCCTTCAGGATGCTGGAAAATATATCGGGAAGCCGATGCCAGCTGGATAGGATTGCAAAAATGCCGAAGAGAAGGAAGAGGGTATCGATAATGGGAATTGCAATAGAGGTAAATTTTGTGATTCCCCTAAGCCCACGCAAAATGATAATGCCACAAAAGAGGCTTAAGAGCGCCCCTGTTAGCCACTTTGGCGCTCCAAATTCATGGGAGAGAACCATAGCTGCGGAATTGGATTGGCACAGATTCCCAATTCCAAAGCTTGCAAGGACGGCTGCAAGGGCATAAAAATAAGCAAAAAATGGTTTTTTTGCGCCATCTCTCAGGTAGAACATGGGCCCGCCTATTGGATGCCCATCCGCGCCGGAGTACCGGTATTTGCTGGCCAGAAAAATTTCTGCATATTTGATGATCATCCCGGCTAGTGCAAAGATGAGCATCCAAAAAACTGCGCCAGGCCCGCCCAACGATACAGCAGTCGCAACGCCCACAATGCTCCCTATCCCAACGCTGCCGGCCAAGGCGGTTGTAAGGGCAGAAAAGGAGGAAACTCCTTTCCCTTCGGGCTGGCCCTGGGAAAGGTATTTTAGAGATGCCGGGAATGCCCGAAACTGAAGAAATCGGGTTTTAAAAGTAAGAAATATTCCGGTGCTCAAAACAAAGCAGGGCATGAAGGCCCTCCAAAGCAGATCGCTTAGCGCTAAAAACAATTCGCTCATACTTTCACCATATTCTAAGCGCAAATGGTTGGTGCGCGCATAATATAAACTATACCGAGGTGGTGAGAGATATGCCTAGTAGAGGAGAAATCTATTTTGCGGATCTGGATCCCGTTTTTGGCTCGGAGCAGGGTGGAACCCGCCCGGTACTCATTATCCAAAACAATGTCGGAAACCGATATAGCCCGACTGTAATCGTCGCCGCCGTCACCTCGCGTTGGAAAAAGAATGTGTTGCCCACACATATCGATGCGGGCTGGACCAGCGGTCTAAACAAGCGCAGCTATATTCTTTTAGAGCAGATCAGAACTTTGGATAAACGGCGGCTGCGAAATAAAGTCGGAAAGCTCCCAGATAAAGTGATGGAAAAAGTTGATGAAGCTTTGCGAATCAGCATAGGAGTGCAGTGCGACGAGAAAACATTTTTGTAAAATAGAATAATATGATATAATGATTAGCGTAGGGAATTCTCTACGCTAATTTTTTGTGAGGTGATTGAATGAAGAAGCTGAAAGATAATAAAATTGTCGCATATATTGCTATTACGCTGGGCGTGGGAATCTCTATTTTCTCACAGAATTATTTTCTGATCCCAAACCAAATCTCAACGGGGGGCTTTTCAGGGATTGCGACAATTTTATATTATCTATTTCAGCTTCCAGTTGGGCTTACCATGTTCATATTGAATGTCCCTTTGTTTTTGGTGTCTTTCCGAAAGCTGGGGGCGGGATTTGTGATTCGTTCTTTATATGCAATGGCCCTTTATTCGCTTTTGACAGATCTTTTCCCCATCATACCTCTCACAGAGGATATGCTGTTGGCCTCCATCTATGGTGGCGTGCTCATGGGACTTGGGCTTGGAATTTCGGCTTTTTTTGGCGGGAGCACTGGGGGAACGGATACCCTTGGCATGCTTATCAACCATAAATTCAAATTTATCAGCGTCAGTGTTGGCATGCTGGCGGTAGATGTGATGGTAGTTGTGGCAACGGGCCTTGTGTTCGATATTCAAACAGCATTGCTTGCCATCGTAGGCCTGTATATCTCTACAAAAGTGATGGAAATCTTTACGGAAGGCATCAACCGTGCCAGTTCTTTTCTTATTATCAGCTCCAAATATAAGGAGATTGAAAGTAGAATTATTGAAGAGATGGATCGCGGAGTAACGGAGCTGCCCGCCCGGGGAGGATATGGCGGCCATGAAAATCCGGCACTCCTGTGTGTGGTGGAAAAGGGCAGAGAAGTTGCCTGGGTGAAGGAAATCGCGCAGAGAATCGATCCAAATGCTTTTATTGTATTCTGGGAAGCAAAGGAAGTAAATGGCGAGGGATTTACCTTTGGCGAGCGGCCGCGCAGGGAGAAACCCAAAGTTGAAAAAAACGGTGCTTCATTGTAGAATATATCTATTGCTGGCGGAGGGGGCATTTTAAAGTGCGCAAATATGTGACAAATTCACCCGAAGAAACCTACGCGCTTGCGCGCGGGTTTGCTCAGCAGCTCAAAGGCGGCTGTACAATTGCGCTAGACGGTGGTCTGGGTGCAGGAAAAACAGTATTTGTGCAGGGGTTGGCGGCCGGCCTTGGAATTGAAAAACCCATCCTGAGCCCGACTTTTACGATTGTTCGCCAATATCATGGCAGGCTTCCTCTCAATCATTTTGATGTATACCGGTTGGAAGATCCTCAGGAGCTTTATGAAATTGGATTTTTAGAGTATCTGGGAAGCGGGCAGGTGACAGTGATAGAATGGGCATGCCGCATTGCCGCTGCCCTGCCAAAGGATACTCTTTTTATCGAAATTGAAGGTGCAGGAGAAGAGCCGCGTACAATTATTTTGCGCGGAGAAGAACTTCTAGAAAGGGCATTCGATGAATCTTCTGAGCATTGATACTTCTGGAGCGGTTTGCTCCGTGGCTGTATTTTGCGATGAACAGCTGGTAAGTGAATGCTATCTGCATCACCGGCTTAATCACTCTGCCGTTTTAATGGAGCTTGTCGACCGCTGCCTTAAGGATGCGGAATGTAGCCTTTCGCAAATGGATCTTTTTGCTGTAAGCATCGGGCCTGGTTCATTTACCGGGCTGCGCATTGGCGTTGGAACAATCAAAGCTTTTGCACAGGCCACAGGAAAAAAGGTTGCTGCAGTGAGCACGCTGGATTTGCTGGCACAAAATGCTCCTGAACGGCGCGGCGTAGTAT
>USII01000099.1 GCA_900554725.1 uncultured Eubacteriales bacterium | reverse complement strand
GAGCAGGCCATCGATCACCAGGAGTTTGAGAAAGCCGCGGAGATGCGGGATAAGGAAAAAGCTCTGGCAGAGGAGATTGAAAATACCAAGAAAAATTGGGAGAAGGAGCGCGGCACTTCCAAGGCCGAAGTGACAGAAGAAGATATTGCAGGCATCGTAGCGGATTGGACGCATGTGCCTGTGACAAAGCTGACGGAGGATGAATCCCAAAAGCTTCTGCATCTGGAAGAAATCCTGCATGAGCGGGTGATCGGCCAGGATGAAGCAGTGCGCGCAGTTTCCCGGGCGATCCGCCGCGCAAGGGCAGGCCTGAAAGACCCGAATCGGCCGGTTGGTTCCTTCATTTTCCTTGGGCCGACGGGTGTAGGAAAGACAGAGCTTTCAAAAGCTCTGGCAGAGGCGATGTTTGGCGATGAGGATGCGATCATCCGGCTGGATATGTCTGAATATATGGAGCGACATACCGTTTCCAAGCTGATCGGCTCTCCTCCGGGATATGTCGGCTTTGACGATGGTGGCCAGTTGACTGAGAAAGTCCGCAGAAAGCCGTATAGCGTCGTGCTGTTCGATGAGATCGAAAAGGCGCATCCGGATGTATTCAACATCCTGCTCCAGATTCTGGAGGACGGGCGGCTGACAGATTCCCACGGCAGAACGGTGGACTTCAAAAATACTGTCATCATCATGACGAGCAATATCGGCGCATCCCGCATTGGAGCGAAAGGGAAAATCGGCTTTGGCCAGGCGGAAGAGGATTCCTCGGGCTATGAGCATATGAAAGAAAATATGATGGAAGAGCTGAAACGCTCCTTCCGCCCGGAGTTCTTAAACCGGATCGACGATATTATCGTGTTCCACAAGCTGGATGAAGAGGATACGCTGAAGATCGCAGATCTCATGCTTAAATCCATTGTAGAGCGGCTGAGTGAGCGCAATATTCACCTCTCCTATACGCGGGAAGCTGTGGAAAAGCTGGCAAAGCAGGGCTTTGACGAGGAATATGGTGCTCGTCCGCTCAGAAGGCTGATGCAGCAGACGGTAGAAGATAAGCTCTCAGAGGAAATTCTGGAAGGGAATGTGAAATTGGGAGATCGCGTCAAGATGGAAGTGGCGGATGGAGAAATTGTCTTCCGGCCCGAGGCGGCAGGAGCCGAGCAGAAAAAGGAAGAAATGGAAGCTGCAAAATAGCAAGCGACAAAAAAAGCAGGGCAATTTGCCCTGCTTTTCTTTTTCTTTTAAAGCTGCTTTTTCTGGTAGATATGGGCGCTTATTAGATAAGAAAGCCCCAAGAGAAGAAGCGCGGCAGCCGGCGCCAGATAGGAGAGGGCATATAGCAGGCCGGAAGATGGCGCCATGCTCTGGAGATCAAAAAAATTTGCGGCAATGCCGATACATAGTGCAAGAGCCAGAGCAAACAGCATGGTGACGATTCTGCTCTTTTCCGGTCCAAAGCGGAAGAGAACTGGAAGCATAAAAGCCCCATAGAAGAGCGCGATGGCGGCGCTTATGCAAAGCAATAAAAGCAGTGCCTGGAAATCCGGCGCACTGTGAAGCAGTATGGAGCATCCTCCAACGATCAGCCCAAAGCCAACGCCAAATGCGGTAAAGATGAGCAAAAGCAGATATTTGCTTTTTACAACCTGGCGGCGCGTAATGGGCATGCAGAGGACAGTGTAATCCCACTTTGCCATCTCGTCATACGAGAGGGAGGAAGTGACACAAGCAGCACATATGATGACGCAAAAGGGCAAAAAGCTCAGATTTTCTCCCTGCACAATGGAGATTGCACCAAACAGGGAAAGAAAAAGGAGAAAAAATTTGGAGTTGTTTTTTGTGATATAGAGATCTTTTAAAATTAGGCCTTTCATGGGAATACCTCACACAATTGATGTTATAGCGCTTGGCCGCGAGCATAAAACAGCATGATTTCTTCTGTCGAGACCGGGTCTACGATGGCGGAAGGGTTCTCCTGAAGGAACTTTTTCTTATCTGTAAGGAGGACTTCGGCACCAAATTGATTTTTACGGTATCGCACAGCCTGATCTTTTGGAAGGTTAGAAAGCTTAGAAAGCGGGCATTTTAATACCCCCATCTCTTCTAGCAGCATATCCTTATTTTTGCTGAATACCAGATGCCCCTGGTGCAAAAAGGTAATATTATCTGCAATTTTATCCAGATCGCTTGTGATGTGGGAAGAAATGAGAATAGCGCATTCCTCCCGCTGGATAAATTCCAGAAAAATATCCAAAAATTCTTCCCGGACGACAGGGTCCAACCCGCTGGTTGCCTCATCTAAAATAAGCAGCTTTGGATGATGGGAAAGCGCGGCGCCGAGGGCGAGCTTTCGCTTCATGCCGGTGGAAAAATGCTTGATGGGCTTATCGAGAGGCAAGGAGAACCGGCAAAGATAGCGGTCAAATAGCGCCTTATCCCAGTTTTTGTAGGTATTGGCGAGAATGGCGGAAATTTGCGGCGCGCGCAGGGAATCATGAAAGCCCGCCTGCTCGAAAACCACACCGATCTGTTCAAAAATTTCCCGCTTATTTTGCATGCACAGCTCTTTTCCTAGAAGTCGAACACTCCCGCCATCTTTTTGAATTAAGCCAAGCATTGCCTTTAAGGTGGTGGTTTTTCCGGCGCCATTTTCTCCGATCAGGCCCATAATACTGCCTTCTTCTAGGGAAAAGCTTATCTCTGAGAGCGCGAAATTTGGGTATTGCTTTTTTAGGTTTTGGACTTCGATGATGTTTGGCATTGCTATTCTCCGTGATAAAGGGTTTTTAGAACATCGCTGAGCTCCTCATAGGAGATGCCGCTCGCTCGGGCGGTTTCCACAGCGCGCTGCAGATGTTCCCGGGCGATGCCCAGGTTTTCCGCCCGCAGAGACTGTGGATCCTGCGCTGCGACAAAGCTGCCTTTGCCAGTGATGGTTTGGATAAACCCTTCCTGCTGCAAATCGTTATAGGCGCGCTTTGTTGTGATCAGGCTGATGCGCAGCTCCTTGGCCAAAAGGCGCATGCTAGGCAGGCTATCGCCTTCGCGCAGTTGCCCGGATAAGATCATTGCTTTGATCTGGGAAGAAATCTGCTCATAGATGGGCTTGCCACTGGAGCTGCTGATGATAATATCCATGCTCTTCTCTTAGAACGATTGATGTCTAAAGTATATATCAGATATATACAATATAGACACTTTAGCGAAAAAATTCTTTCCTGTCAAGCAAAAAGTATCTGAAAATTTAGTATTTTTTTGGACGCCAAAGCATTTCCAATCTCGGGAATCGCAGGGCAATATCAAAGGTAGGTCAATTCTATATAAATTCTAATTGCTTAAAGGGCTTTGAAAGGGTATAATAAAAGCAGTACACTCTTGGATGATACGGGAGGTCAAAATGCAAGAAAAATATGAAGAGATACTCAATGTCATACGACAGTTTGATAAAGTGGGCGTATGCCTCTCTGGCGGCGCGGATAGTTCGCTTGTGGCGATCGCCGCAGTGGACGCCCTTGGGAAAAATAATGTCATTGCGATTACGGCGGACACGGAATTTTTTACAGGCGAGGAAATGGAGATTTCAAGCGAGCTATGCCGCCGCCTTGGAATCCGCCATCTGACTCCGCGCACGGGGCTCCTTTCCGACCAGAAAGTGATGGCGAATACGGAAGATCGCTGTTACTACTGCAAGAAGAATGTTCTCTCGGTTGTCAAAAATGCGGCGGAACAGGCCAATTTGGAAGTTTTGCTGGATGGCAGCCTGATGAAGGAAGAGGGCATGCAGTATGAAAAGCTGTGCAATAGCCCGGGCGGAAAGGCCTTGGCGGAGCTTGGAATTGTCTGCCCGCTCCGCCTTTGCGGCGTTACTAGAAGCCAGGTGCGGGATTTGCTCAAATTTCGGGGAATGAATGATTTTATTCAGCCGGAAAATGCCTGCCTGGCAACGCGTATTGCAGTAGGCGAGCCGATTACAATAAAAAAGCTGCGCTGGATTCGCGCAGCGGAAAACTACCTATCTTCTCTGGGGTATGAAATGGTGCGCGTGCGCGTGCAGGAGCAGAATGCGAGAATCGAAGTCGCAAAAGAGCAGGTTCCCATGCTGCTTGAGCAGAAAGAAAGTGTGATTGAAGAGCTTAAGGCGATGGGTTTCCATCAGGTGGAGATCGACGAAGAGGGATATAGAAGAGTGGCGATACTTTAGCGCTGTTGCTTTGCTGCGCTTATCGGAGGGAATATGAGAGAAACTGTAATTATCCTGGATTTCGGCGGTCAGTACAACCAGCTGATTGCCCGCCGCGTTCGGGATCTGGGCGTCTACTGCGAGATTCTCCCCTTCCGCAAGGCGACGGTGGAAAAGATTCAGGAATATTCCCCCATCGGTTTAATCTTCACCGGTGGCCCTAACAGCGTCTACGCTGAAAATGCGCCCAAAATCGACCCGCAGATCTTTGCGCTAGGCATCCCGGTACTGGGCCTGTGCTACGGCTGCCAGCTGATCGCCCACACCCTGGGCGGCAAGGTGGAGACTGCGCCTTCCCGCGAGTTCGGCAAGACCGTCACCCACTTTGACACCACCTCCCCGCTCTTCCAGCTGTCTCTTATACACATCTGACGCTGCCGAGAGCGATCTAGTGTAGATCTCGGTGGTCGCCGTATCATTAAA
>USII01000098.1 GCA_900554725.1 uncultured Eubacteriales bacterium | reverse complement strand
AATGGTAGCAGATCCCAAGATCCTGATTTTAGATGAAGCTACAAGCTCTGTGGATACCAGAACGGAAATTCTCATCCAACAGGCGATGAACAACCTGATGCAGGGCCGCACAAGCTTTATCATCGCCCATCGCCTTTCCACCATTCGAGATGCAGACCTCATTTTAGTAATGAAAGATGGCGATATTATCGAACAGGGCACACACCAGGATCTGCTTAAGAAAAATGGCTTTTATGCGGAACTCTATAACTCCCAGTTTGAGCAAACAGCCTGAGAGAAGCAAAACAGGGCGGCGCACCTTTCGGGCGCCGCCTTTTTTGCAAAAGCTTGACAAATGGCCAGATCGCTGGCTACTATGAATTGTATACAGATACCCCCAACGGTATCAATAGGAGGTGCAGCAATGAAACAATGTATGGATGCCCAAAACCTCCACCGCCGCTTGAAAAAAATCATCGGCCAGGTGCAGGCTGTCGATCGCATGATCGATGAAGATATCCCCTGCGAGGATATTTTGGCGCAAATCAATGCAGCCAAATCCGCCCTCCATAAGGCGGGGCAAGTGATTTTGGAAGGGCATATCAAGCACTGTGTCCGCGATGGAATTGAGCATGGCGATGCGGATAAAACCATCGCTAATTTTACAAAGGCAGTTGAGCGGTTCGCCAATATGAACTAATAGGCGCTGCGCCCAGCAGAGGTCTTCGAAAAAATGGCTTGGGAAATTCCCGGCCATTTTTTCGTCTTATGGCGGGTTCCATTGCTTTGCGGAGTTGTAGAATACTCGGCTTCCATCCATCTTATTCTTCTTTATGGATTGCCTTTCTTTTATTCTTTCGGCTTTTCCGCCTTGACAACCCATACCCCTACTCGTATAATATACCTATACCTATATAGGTATATGGAGGAAATTAGGCAAAATGCAGAAGCTGGAAAAATTTTTAGAGTGGGGCGGTATCAAAAAAGATATTATCTTCCTTTCCCTCTCCGCAGTTGCACTGTTGGCAAGTCTTTTTCATATCACTCTTTTTGGGATAGATTTGGCATGGATTTCCATTCTTCTTTGCGGCATCCCCATTCTTTTGGATGCTGCAATCGGGCTGATTACCGCGTTTGATATTAAGGCCGATGTGCTGGTTTCTCTTGCCCTTATCGCATCCATCATCATAGGAGAGATTTTTGCGGCGGGAGAGGTTGCCTTTATCATGCAGCTTGGCGCCCTGCTGGAAGATTTGACTGTCTCAAAAGCCCGGGCGGGAATTGAGAAATTGGTGCACCTTACGCCTCGCACAGCGCGCATTATATCTGCTGGCCCGGAAAGAGTTGTCCCGGCCGAACAGGTGCAGGTAGGCGATATTTTAAGAGTGCTTCCCGGAGAATCCATTCCAGTGGATGGCATCATTCTCTTTGGGCAAACCTCCATCAATCAGGCGGTCATGACAGGCGAATCCCTTCCTGTGGATAAAGCAGAGGGCGATAGCGTCTCCAGCGGCACTGTCAACCAGTTCGGCTCATTTGATATGCAGGCCACAAGAGTTGGCGAAGATAGCTCTATACAGCGGATGATAAGGCTTGTCCAATCTGCAGATGCCGCGAAAGCAAAAATTGTGGGCATTGCAGATCGCTGGGCAACATGGATTGTCGTCATCGCCCTTGCCGCGGCCGCGCTGACCTGGGCCATCAGCGGTCAAATCATACGCGCTGTAACCATCCTTGTTGTATTTTGCCCCTGTGCCCTGGTGCTCGCCACCCCCACTGCAATCATGGCAGCCATTGGAAATGCAACCCGCCATGGCTTTCTGGTGCGCGAAGGGGATGCACTGGAGCGTCTGGCATTGGTTCGCAAAATCGCCTTTGATAAAACTGGAACTTTGACGCTTGGAATACCTCGGGTTTTGGCCGCGGTAAGCTGCTCTGCCCACTGGACAGAGCAAGCCCTCTACCACATTGCCGCCAGCGCCGAGCTGCGCTCAGAGCATCCCCTTGGCAGAGCGATTGTGCGCTGCTATAGAGCTCAATATCCAAAAGAGGAAATCCAACCTCCCAATGCGTTTCAGATGATCCCCGGCCAGGGCGTCTGCGCCAATGTGAAGAATCGGGAAATCCTTGCAGGCAATGCGGAACTTCTTTTGGCCAATGGTATCGCCCTGACGGAAGAGTGCCAAAAAAGGGCGGAGGACTACATCCAAAAGGGCTGCACACTGACTTATATCGCCGCCAATGGCCAATTTCTTGGCTTTCTGGCGCTATCCGATACAGTGCGGCAGGATGCGCGCTCTACCATAAAAAAGATAAAACAGGCTGGCGTTTGCCCCATTCTGCTCACCGGAGATCAAAGAAGCGCTGCAAACGAAATCGCCAAAGAGGCGGGCATTGAGGAGGTATATGCCAATTGCCTGCCGGAAGATAAGCTACACCGCATAGAAAGTCTGCAAAGGACCGGCGAGCAGGTCTGTATGATAGGAGATGGCATCAACGATGCCCCCGCTCTGAAAGCGGCCTGTGTGGGCATCGCAATGGGCGGGATTGGCAGCGATATCGCGGTGGAAGCCGCAGATATCGCGCTCATCAACGACCAAATTGGCAAGCTGCCTCATCTGCTCAATCTTTCCAGGCGCATGATGATCACCATCAAGTGCAATCTCGTCTTTTCCATGGCGCTGAATTTTGCGGCCATCATCCTGGCCATCACTGGCGTGCTAAACCCCGTGATAGGAGCGCTGGTGCATAACGCCGGATCGGTTCTTGTCATTATTAATTCCGCTTTCCTGCTCCATTGGGGCAGAAAGCAGCGTTCCCCGCTCCATTCCTAAAAGCCAATACCCAAAAACATTCTGTTCCCCGCTTTCCGCACCAGACATTGCACCACAAAAAATCGGCTGCCGCACTTCTGTTCCTAGCCGCACGAAAAAGCGCCCGCCTCCTTTCAGGGCGGGCGCTTTTAGGGCATACCTTGCCATCTAGCCCATTCTGGCCGCAATTACCCGCAGGATATTTTCGTGGGTAATCTTGTTTAGGGATTCTTCTGTATAGCCCCGGCGGCGGAAAATCTCAAGCAGTTTGGGAATATGCCGCGCGCTGTAAAAATCCGAAAGATGAGCATCCTCCTCATCCATAAAATCGGCAAAATCAAACCCAAATGCCACATGCTCAATTCCCATCTTATCGATCATATAGTCCATATGATCCGCAAGCCGCTCCATATTCCAAAGCGGCTGCTCCTGCTGCACAAATTCCGGATACGCATTGAGCCCAACGACGCCGCCATTTTCCCTAAGAAAGGAAAGCTGATCGTCCTTCAGGTTTCTGGGATGCGGGCAAAGGGCATAGGCATTGGAATGCGAGGCAATGATGGGCTCATGCACAATTTTTGCAATATCCCAAAAACTCTTCTCGTTGATGTGCGAAACATCGAGTATCATCCCAAGCTCCTCTATGCGCTTCACCAGTGCCTTCCCCGCCGCCGTTAGGCCATGGCTCGAATCCCCTTTTGCGCCGCCGGCAAGGGCATTATCCTCATTCCAAGTAAGGCTCACTTCCCGCATTCCAAGCTGGTAAAACACCTCAATCAGCGAAATTTCCTCGCCAATATAGCAAAGCCCTTCGCTTCCAAGCATCAGCGCCAGCTTGCCCTGCTGCTCCGCGTCCGTAAAATCCTGCGCACACTTGGCCACGACAACGCTATCTTTATGATCGTTGAGCTCCGCACACATGCTCTTAAACATGCTGCGCGCCTTTTGATGCATCACATCCTTTTTATACGGATTGATGAACAGCGGCGCCAGCATGCTGGTCACACCGCCCGCTTTCAGACGCTCGCTGTGGTTTTCCGCAATCGCATTGCGGCTGCCCGCAACGCGGCGGTTATCCACATCCATAAACAGATCCGAATGAATATCAAACAGCATTGCCGCCCTCCTATAATATTTTCACAAAGGCGCAAAAGATCTCCTGCGCCTTCTCATTTGTTCCTGCCATCATTTCCGGATGAAACTGCACGCCATAGCAGCGCCTCTTAGCATCCTCCATCGCCTCAATCACCCCGTCTTCCGTTCGCGCTGTCACGGTAAAACCGGGCGCCACTCGCTCCACCGCTTGGTGATGAAAACTATTGACAACAGCCTTCTCTCCCAAAATTCCGCCCAACCAACTGCCCGGTGCAATAGCAATCGTGTGTGACCCAAGGTGGCGCTCACATGTCTGATCATGCCCTAACATATCCGCTTTGGAATCAAGATCCTGAAAGAGCGTTCCGCCAAAATAGACATTGAGCATCTGAATGCCTCTGCATATTCCAAGGACGGGCTTATTCTGCGCTACTGCGGCATCCAGCACAAGCCTCTCGTGCGCATCGCGCAGGCCGTCCACCTTGCCCAGGCCTCTTTGGGGCTGCTGCCCATACAGAAGCGGCGCCACATCCAGTCCACCGCTCAGCAAAATGCCATCCAGCATCGCAACCTGCCGGCGCACCACCTCGCCCTCTGCCGTAACCGGGAGCAGAAATGGAGCTGCCCCCGCACGGATAAGTGCATCCGAATATTCTCTATTGACGCCGCTATGGCTCCCCTCTATCCTAGAGCATGTAATTCCAATCACTTTCATGGGTTTCCTCCGGTTACATCTATTCGAGTTTGACTACTTATATTCCTTCCTCGCTTTTTGTTCTTGCTCTAAAAAACTT
>USII01000097.1 GCA_900554725.1 uncultured Eubacteriales bacterium | reverse complement strand
CGCTCATACTTCCTTGCGCTCCAATTTTGGGAAACGAAAGTAGAATTCGCCGTGGCAATGGTGCCGAGAGGCTGCATAAACGCTTCGATAATCTTTCTGGCGGCTGCATAAGCGTCAATCATCGTTTCTCCCAAAATATTGTTTGCCCGTTGAAAGATCCAGGTCGCAGCGGCTATCGAGAAGCTGCAGGAGGAATTTCCTTCGCTAAATTTCACTTATCACGACTTTTATGTTGGCGATCAGCGCGAAAAAATGTATCGTTGGCCCGGCACGCCGGAAAAGGAAATTCTAATCTGTGTTCACAAAAGCAGCGGGGAACAGGAATTGTTCCACCGCCACGATTTTTTCTATTTTAACTATACCTATCAGGGGCAGTGCGAATCCTTCAGTTATCAGCACGATCGCAAGATCGTCATCCGGGAAAACGAAGTGTATGCCGGGCAGCCCTTTGCGTTCACGATAATCAGGAAACCATCATTATCGGCTCCTGGTAAAGCGAGAGACTCTTTTTCGCTCCTTCTTGCCATTGCGTTCCACAAGCTCCCGGCTTCTGGATCCTTCTACAAAGCATTATTCCGAGGAGTTCATCCATTTTAGAATAGAGGATTCCTGCGACGCCCAATCTCTGCTGGAACTCATGGTCACGGAGTACGCCTTCCGGCAGCCGGATACGCAAAACATCCTCAAGCCCCTTGTGCTGGCCTTTCTGATGCAGATCATCCGACAATACACGCGAAATCAGCCTACCGCTGCGACATCGACCCTATCGGAGCAAATTCTCCAATATATGAACCCAAATATTGGACACATAAGCTTAAAGGAAATTGCCGCGCATTTTTCTTACCATCGCAATTATTTATCCACAGTTATACGCAAGGAGCTGGGCAAGTCGTTTTCAGAACTCCTGCTGGAGCAGCGGAAGGACGAAAAATCGGCATGGCCGCATCCGGCGGCCGTGCCGATTTTCTCGGGAACGACAGCTTCTAAGCTTCTCCGCCTCCGCAGGAGCTCCGGTACGCCGCCCGATACAACTCAAGAATATCCGATTTTGCAGTGCTTCTTGGGTTTATGGCTATATTGCCGCTTTTCATTGCATCCTCTGCCATTGCCTCAAACATTTCCTCTTTGGCCCCAACTTCGCTCAGGCTTCCCGGAATGCCCAGTTCCTTATTCAGCGCAAGCAGTTCCTCTGCAAGCATCCCCGGTTCAAAGCGCTCTTTTTCCACAGGGGCTTTCGCGACACAGCAGTATATATCGTAATATTTTCCCCTGTCGCTCAGAGCATTATAGCGTACAACTGCGGGAAGAAGGATAGCATTGGCGACTCCATGCGCCACATCAAAAAACGCGCTCACCGGGTGGCTCATGGCATGGACATTGCCCAGCCTGGCATGCGAAAATGCAATTCCCGCAAACAGCGAACCCATGAGCATCCCCTCGGCTGCTTGGGGATCCTTCCGATTGGCCACATAAGGGCGGAGATTTTTTCCGATGATCTGCAGCGCCTTTGCCGCAAACATATCGGAAAAAGGCGATGCCGCAAGGGAAAGATATGCCTCCAATGCATGCACCAGAGCATCTACGCCGCAGGCTGCTGCGGTTTTTGCAGGAACACTCATGACCAGTTCCGGATCGAGAATCACATATGCCGCAAGCAGATGCTGGCTCGATACCGTAAGCTTATAATTGCGGCTTCTATCCGTAATGACCGAAAAGGAAGTTGCTTCAGAGCCGGTGCCCGCCGTCGTCGGCACGGCTATCATGGGCACAACGGGCCCCGGTACTTTGCCGCCGCCCTCGTACTCGGTAATCTTTCCGCCATATGTAGCCAAAACGGCAACCGCCTTTGCCACATCCAGCGGAGAACCGCCTCCGAATGCCACTATGAAATCCGCTCCGCTTTCCTTATATCTCTCCACTGCCCTATCTACAGTTTCGGTGCTCGGATTGCCTTCCGTTTCCGTAAAAGCATCGCTCCTGATTCCGGCTTCTTCCAGAGCCTGCCGACAGGCCGCCACCATCCCTATTTTATTCAGATGCGGCCCCGATATTATCAGCGCCTTGCTTTTGTTCAGCTTTTTTGCGGCTTCGGGGAGCTGTTTTAAACTCCCCTTGCCGAAAATAATATTCTGCGGTATGGAAAATGTAAACCCATTCATTTTATCTAACCTAGCACAGCGCTTCTATGGAATCCTTGATGATAACATAGGCTTCATCGCAATCCTTTTCCTCTATAATCAACGGCGGCACCATACGCACTACATGATCCCCGATGGCCGTTACCAAAAGGTGCCTGTGAAAACACTCATGCTTAACATCTACGGCATTTACGCTGTCATCCAGTTCCACGCCCACCAGAAGCCCCTGCCCTCTCACTTCTTTTACATGGGGAAGCGTTTTTAATTTATCCATAAAGTAAGTTCCCATTTTAGCCGCATTTTCCGCAAGATTTCTGTCAAGCAGCTCGTTTACCTCTGCCAAAGCGGCCGCGCAGCTTACAGGATGCCCGCCAAAAGTTGTTCCGTGCGAACCGGTTGTAAATGCCTTGGAAACCTCCTCTGTTGCGCAGATTGCGCCGATGGGCATTCCGCCGCCAAGCGCCTTCGCCATGGATACGATATCCGGCTTGACCCCATAATTCATAAAGCTCATGATATTTCCGGTTCTGCACCAGCCAGTCTGCACTTCATCCAGCAGCAGAAGCATACCCTTCTCATCACAGAACTTACGAATCCCCTGCATAAATTCCTTTGTCGCAGGGAACACGCCGCCTTCGCCCTGCACAGGCTCGAGCATGATGGCGATTGTGTTCTCTGTGCAGGCATCTTTGAACGCCTCCAGATCATTGAACGGAGCATATGAGAATCCGTAAGCCATAGGGCCAAAACCGATCTGGCATCCGTTGCCCGGCTGCCCTGTTGCAGACATGGAGCCAAAGGTTCTGCCATGAAAGCTCATCTTTGCCGTGACAATATGATAGCGGTTTGGGCCATACTTTTCAATTCCATACTTCCTCGCCATTTTGATCATGGCTTCGTTGGCTTCTGTTCCTGAGTTTTGGAAAAAGATCTTATCCATTCCAATGGTCGTGCAGACCTTTTCTGCAAGAAGCGTCTGTGGTATTGTATACGGATAATTAAAGGAATGCATTAGCGTGGATACTTGATCGATTACCGCGTTTACTACCTTTTCATTGCAGTTTCCTGCCGAGTTAACCGCAATTCCGGCGTAGAAATCGAGGTATTTTTCGCCTTTTTCATCGTACATATACTGGTCCTTTGCGCTTTCGGCAATAAAATCGAAACGCTCTGCCAGTTCAATGATATACTTTTTTGCCTTCGCCTTCAGTTCCTGAGCTGTTAACCCTGTATCTGCGAGTTTCATAATATTTTCCTCCTGAAATTTATTCTGCTTTTCATTTTTTTCTTTTCTGCACTCTTTAAAAAGACCGCTCGCATTGGAAAGCCGAGTTTTGTTTATTTGCGATCCTCTGCGTGCTCATCGAGTTTAGGCTCCATAACAGGCTTGATCCGTTCCGGAGTTATAAAGCCTTTAATGATTAGATACTGCTCTATGACCTTCACGCAGTTGTATACCCCAACCTTCTCGCTGTTTAGCGTCATATCATAGTTGACCGGGTTGGTCCAATAGTTCCCATGGGTATAATACTGATAATACTGCGCACGGTACTGATCAGTCCGGCTGATTGTCGCGTGCGCGACTTCTTCCGTCACCCCCATGTGATCCATGGTTCTCTGCACGCAAAATGCGCGCGGCGCCTCAATATAGATGCTTACTACATTCGGCCTTCCCTTGAGCACATAATCCGCGCATTTGCCTACGATCACGCAGGATTCCTGCTCCGCAAGGTTTTTGATTATCTTGCTCTGATACTCAAAAAGCTTATTATCCGAAACGAACTTTTCATTTCTTGCTATATAGCTCCTCGCGCGCGGAAGCCCCCTCATGAAACTGGAGAAACCGCCGTTGCTCCTGATTTTTTCATTCACTTCCTGGAAGAGTTTTTCATCAAGCCCGCTCATCTGGCTGGCAAGCGTGAGGATGCGGTTTTCATAGCAGTGAATGCCAAGCTCTTTTGCTAGGCGGGAAGCAATTTCCTTTCCGCCCGATCCAAAACCTCTTGCAAAGGTAATGACAAAATTATCCATAATTTCTCTCTCCTTTTATCCCGCCAAATATCTGCTGAGGAATTCTCTGGTTCTCGGATTCTTAGGATTGCTGAAAAGCTGTGAAGGAGGCGCATCCTCTGCCACATAACCGGCGTCCATAAAGATGGTCCTTGTGGAAACATCTCTCGCAAACGCCATCTCGTGGGTAACGATGATCATCGTAGGCCCTGTCGTGGCAAGCTGCTTCATGACATTTAACACTTCACCGACCATCTCGGGATCAAGAGCCGAAGTCGGTTCGTCGAATAAAAGCACCTGAGGGTTCATGCACAGGGCTCTGGCGATTGCGACCCTCTGCTTCTGCCCGCCGGAAAGCTGCGCAGGCTTTGCATTTATAAACGGCGCCATGCCTACCGCCTTTAAATGCTGGATGGCGCGATCGAACGCTTCCTCTTTTGAAAGATGCAGCACCTTTCTTGTGCAAAGCATGCAGTTTTGCAGAACCGTCATATTGTTAAAAAGGTTAAAGGATTGAAAAACCATTCCCACTTTGGAGCGGTACTCGTTG
>USII01000096.1 GCA_900554725.1 uncultured Eubacteriales bacterium | reverse complement strand
TTGTTGTCAAAGAGATTTTTAAACCAGGAACCAATGACCTGGCGAACTTTGGGAAAAGCGCCGATGCACCCTCCCGCGGCGGAAAGCACGAGAAGAAGGAGCGTCTGAAAAAAGCCGATGGACAAAAACAAGATGCCCACAATAAGCCCGGCCCCAGCGCCGATCATCGTGCCAATATTTTTCTCCACAAATTCCCTAAAACGATTGTTCATGCCGCCTTACCCTTAGACGATTTGCACTTGCTTAAGCGGCTGTATTGAAATTTCCACACGCGAGACCTCTACGCCAGAATACTTGCCGACATACTCTTTTATCTCGGCGGCGATTTTCCTGGAAACTTCGGGGATCTCCATCTCCTGCCGCGCAGAAAGCTCGAGTTGCAACATAACATTGCGCTGCGCTATGACCTGCAGACCAATTTTGCCCGTAATGACGCCGGGAATATCTTTCAGATATCTGGCGGCCAGCTCCTTTAGCGCATCCAGTGTAATGCGAATGCTGCTATCGGGATCTTCTTCCAGCACAACTGCTCTTAGCTCGGGACTTTTGCTGCGGATTCCAAAAAATGCCAAACACAGTGCCGTAATAAACAACACCAGCGCCGCCGCTGCCCAGATATATTTATACCCTGTGTTTAAAAAACCGTTCCAAAGCGCCTGCATATCCGCCTCGGCAAAGCCCCCGAAAGACGCGAAAATGACGGCGACACAAAGCGCCATCACAATACAGAGAAAAATCGTAAAAACGATTCGGGTCCCTACCCCCATTTTCACGGCACTACCTCCATACATCGGCAATTGCGGCGCCCAAAAGGCACCGCAAAGCCGATTTTTCTTATGCGCAGCTATCCCTATTTGGATTTTTCATTTTCTTCTTCCAGTGCAGGTTTTTCCGCCTCCTTAAAGCGCACTCCCTGCACAAAGATATTGATCGGGCCGACTGCAAGGCCTGTCATCGTCTCTAAAGCCTTGACGACGCTATTTTGAATATTCTCGCAAACCTCGGGAACTTTTACCCCATATTCCACAATGATCTGAATTTCGGCGCTTACGACATTGTTTTCATCTCTTGTCACCTTGATCCCCTTGGTGAAGTTCTTTTTGCCCAGCATTTCCACAATGCCGTCCTTCAGGCCGCCGCTCATTCCCGCAACACCGGGAATATCGCAGGCCGCTACTCCCACAATAATCTCTAAAACTTCGTTTGCAAATGTTATCGTACCACTTTTTTCTTGAGTTACCAGGTCTTTCTCGCTCACAGGAATGCACCTCCCAGATCTATTTGCATCATTATAGCACATCGCCCAATGCAATACAACCATTCGAAGCGGCGCTTCAGATGCGTTTTTCAGGCTTTGGGCATGATTTTGATATTTTCCGAAGCCTTATCCGTCTGCGTTTTTATGATCTCGGCAATCTGTGTTACCTCGGCATCTGTAAGTGTTTCTTTATCCACTACGACGCTGACAGACTCCCCAGAGATGGCCACTACAGCGCTGACACCCAGTTTCGTCTCTATGAGTCCTTCGCTCAAGAGTTCGGATTCCATATTCGCTACCAGCTCCAGCTTTTGATCCTGCGCCTTGGATTTTGTCGCCTCGTCCACTTCCGCGCTGGTCACAACAGATTCAATGTAGCTAAGCTCGTTGGCTCGGCTGGTTTCCCGCTCGCTCTTAAAGGTTGCGAAAACATCTGCCGTTTCGCCTTCCGAAACTTCTGCGCTGACCTGTTCCATGCCCCCTGCCTCATCTGCGCGTTTTGCCGTGATGGCATAGTTTGCATAGCCAGCCGCAATCACTGCCAAAAATAGCCCGCAAAGCAGCAGTGCCTTTTTGTTTTTCCCGTTCATGTTTGCTCCTCCCTTTGTTAACTTGCCATTTTTAGTATTTCTACCTTATCCGCTTGGACGCCCAGCAGCGTCGTCACGGCATTTAGCAACTCCATGCGCACCCCGATATCTCCCGCTCCCTGGGCTACTACGATGACGCCCCGTACTTCGGGCTGGTCTTCCCGTATGATGACAGCTTCCCCGCCTGAAGATGTCGCAATATCCTTTTTTTCTGTTCGGCTCTCGCTGTATCTCTCCTCTTCCGAACTGGAAGAGCTTTGTATATCCTCGCTTGTAGCGGGCACCAGCTCAGAAGTGGATTCATAGTTTATCACCACATCGACTGCCCCTGCTCCATCCACCTTAGAGAGCGCAGCGGAGAGCTTTTGTTCCAAATCTTCTGCGCTCTGGCCAAAGGCAGCGCCGCTTTGCCCCGGAGGCTCTGCCTCGTTTTCCCCATTTTCGGAAGGGACCAGTGTAGAGAAGTATATGAGCAGTATCACTGCGATTATGAGCACGATAGCAAGGTACTGCGTTTTCTTTTTGGCGCTCAGCCCCTTTATCTTCTCCAAATACTCCTTTACATGCATGTTCCCTCTCCTTTGTATCTGTCCTAATTATTCTTATTTTCCATTTCTTTCTGATATACATCCAAAATAAATTCCTCATAGCTCCCTGTATCTTGGGCGGGGCTACTACTCTGAGCGGGGTCGCTTTGCGGGACGGATAGCTCCGGCAGCTCCCCCGGCTGCAAAATACCCAGCACCATAAAAACCACCAGCAGCCCCAATACGAGTTTGCAAAATTTTTTCATGCCACCCTCGGGAAGCAGCCCCAGCGCCATCTCTCCCAAAAAGAGCGCTGCCACGCTCAGATAGACCATATTTAAAATATGCTGCATACCTACCTCACCATAATGCTCATATCTGCCGCTCCCATCAACACGGCGAGAAAGATAAATGCCATTGCCGTGCAGGCAAGCAGCGTTACTGTGAGCAGCTGAACTGTCTTTCCCATAGCGCCCAGCAGATCGACACAGCGCTTTTGGGCAAAGGGTTCTGCCGCCGCCGCGGAAAACTTCAGCAGAAACTGATTGACCACCAGGGTCGCCAAAGGTGCCCCGATTAGGCAGGCGAGGGAAATCAACCCCACAATGCCCACTGCATTTTTGACAATCAAGCTGCAGGCCATAATAGTATCCAGCGTTTCGGAAAACATCCCTCCGATGACGGGCACCATCTTATCCACTGTGTATTTTGCCGTTTTGAAGGACACTCCATCAATAGAAGCGCCTGCAATGCCCTTTAGTGTCGTAACTCCAAGGAAAATGACAAAGGAGATCCCAAGCATCCATTTGACGATGCTCTCCAGCAGCTCTGCCAACTTTCCCAGATTTATTGCCGAGGAAAAATTGGAGGCGATGCTCACAACAGCATAGATAAGGATAATGGGAAAGACAACCGCCGTGATGATAGAAAATATGCTTCCCGTAAGCCCGGCCAGCACCGGGCTTAACACCGCGGAAGAGCCGCTCGCCCCCATGCCCGTAAGCAGGATCATGAGCACTGGCGCCACACCCTCTATCACATTTCCAAGCGTCGCAATGGCATTGCTGCAAATATGCACGCAATCCGAAAGGATGACCACCGCAATGCCGGCCACGGTAATGTAGCCCGCATAAAACGCCGCGCTGGAAATTTCACCGCCAAAAGAGCTGTTCATATTGCGCAAGAGCGACATGAGCAATAGCATGCCAAGGATCTCAGCCGCAAATCTCCAGTTTCCTGCAAATTCGTTTAGCAGCGCTTGAAATACCGCATTCAGCGCCTGTTCTGCGCTCAGATCCGTAAGCCCCTGCTGCGCAATGCGATGGAGGGCCTCTTTAAGAGTCTGTCCACCAAAGGCTTCGGGCTGATAGATCTCCTCGAGCGCTTCCAAATCCAGCTGGGAGAGGATTTCCTCCATCCCCTCCTGCAGAGCCTGCTGCGCGCTTTCAGCCTGCTCTTTCTCTGCTTGCTCGGCACTGGCCTGCCCCACAAAGAGCAGAATCGGCAGCGCCAAAATAAACGCCATGCATCTTCTGTACATAAGCTCTTCCTCACAGCAGTCCAAGGACCATCTGCACAAACTGGCCAATCAGCGGCAGCGTCACCGCAAAGATGATGACCTTGCCCGCAAGCTCCACTTTCACCGCCAGCGCATTTTCCCCCGCATCTTTCAAAACCTGCACGCCAAATTCACAAAGATACGCGATGCCTATTACCTTTAAAAGCACCAATGTTCCCTGATAGAGTGTGTGATACTCATTGGCGAGGTCTTTAATAAAATCCACTGCCTGCGCCAGATACCCAATGACAAGGCAAAAAACAATCACTCCCGCAGCAACGGATACCTGAATCCCAAGTTCCGGATTGGTCTTTCTTACGGCGGCGGCCAAAATTCCCCCAATCAGGCCGATGCCTATCACTTTTGCGATTTCCATATCAGTAAAGCCCGAAAATGCTCTTCACGCTGGAAAAAAGATCGCTCACCAGGTTTACCACCATCAGCAGAACGATGACAAGCCCCGCAATCGAAACCATCATGGCAATATCTTCCCTCCCCGATCGGACGAGCAGCTGATAAAGCACGGCGATGAGTATTCCAATAGCGGCGATTTTAAAAACCAAATCAATGCTGACTTCCATGAAGCAGCCCTCCTATACCAGTAAGATTGAAACGATCAGCCCGGCCACTGTGCAAAGCGTTTTGGTGAGCCGGCCCTTTTGCTCCTGCTGCGCTCTGAGATCCTTTACGATAAGATCCGTCTGCCTTATAAACACAGCGCAGGCATCCTCTATCTGTTCGCCAGAGACCGCAGTGGAAATGCGCAAAAACAGGTC
>USII01000095.1 GCA_900554725.1 uncultured Eubacteriales bacterium | reverse complement strand
TACGAGATCCTCTCTGGTCTCGTGGGCTCGGAGATGTGTATAAGAGACAGATATCCACCACTTCGCCATCCTGCTCTGCGGTGATTTCGTTCATCAGCTTCATCGCCTCGATAATGCAGAGAACATCCCCCTTCTTGACTTTGCTGCCCACTTTGACAAAGGGCTCCTGATCGGGGGCGGGAGCGGCGTAGAATACGCCAACCATAGGGGAAGTGACGAGGCTGATGGCGTTAAAATCCAGGCCGGGATCGTCCAGCGGCGCAGATACCGGGGGAACCGCAGCTTCCTGCTGAGGCATGCTGGGAAGAGACGCTGCAAGCGGCGCCTGCATGATCTGCGCAGGTGCATTTTTCTCCAAGCGAATGCGGGTTTCCCCTTCCTCCAACTCCAGCGCAGTAAGGTTTGCATTCTGTAAAATTCCCGCTAATTCGCGGATTGTCTTGATATTCATATTCATTTTACTACCTCCCTAACAGGACGGAATGCCAGGCAGGCATTGTGCCCGCCAAATCCAAGGGAAGTGGAAAGCGCCAGGCTTACCTTGGATTTACGCGCTTCATTTGGAATATAATCCAGGTCGCAAGAAGGATCCGGCTCCTGATAGTGAATGGTGGGGGGCAGAATGCCCTCTTTTAGGGCAAGCGCGCACACAACCGCCTCTGCCGCACCGGCAGCCCCAAGCATATGCCCCGTCATGGATTTGGTGGAGCTGATAGAGGCTTTTTTTGCAACGTCTTCGCCCAGGGCAAGCTTAATGGCTGTCGTTTCAGAAGAATCGTTCAGGGGTGTGCCAGTGCCATGGGCGTTGATATAGATGCTATCGGCCTCGGAAATGCCCGCCTCCTGAGCGGCAATTTGAATGGCGCGTGCAGCGCACTGGCCGTCCGGCCGCGGTGCGGTAATGTGGTATGCATCGCAGGTGTTCCCATATCCACAGATCTCCGCATAGATTTTCGCGCCGCGCTTTTTTGCATGCTCATATTCTTCAAGCACGAGGATTCCCGCTCCCTCGCCAATTACAAATCCCTTGCGGCGCGCATCAAAGGGCAGAGAAGCGGCATTCGCATCCTGGCTTAGGGAAAGCGCCTGGCAATTGGTAAAGCCGGCGATGGCAAGCGGCTCGATGGTCGCCTCGCTGCCACCTGCAAAAATGGCATCCGCATAGCCGTGAGCAATGGCGTGAAACGCCTCGCCGACGGTATGGGTAGAAGTAGCGCATGCGGTGACTACGGGCAGGCAAGGCCCCTGTGCATCCATGGCCATGGCAATATTGCCCGCCGCAATATTGGCGATCATCATGGGGATAAACAGAGGAGAAACGCGGCTGGGGCCGCGGGTTAAAAGCTTCTCGGTTTCCGATGTAAATGTGTGCATGCCGCCAATGCCTGAGCCCACATATACGCCCAGGCGATCGGGCGCAATGCTGCCCACAATGCCGCTATCTCTGGCGGCCTGAACGGCGGCGGCCATGGCATACTGGGTATATAAATCCATGCGGCGGGTATTTTCCAGCCCGAAATCCGCAGGATGAAAATCCTTCACTTCAGCAGCAAGGTGTACTTTATAATCCGCTGTATCAAAATGCGTAATTGGCCCAATGCCACAGACTCCTTGGCACAGATTTTGAAAGTAGTCGGAGATGTTGTTGCCCACGGGAGAGATAATCCCAAGGCCGGTAATGACAACCCGTTTCATAACAGATCCTCCCAAAAATAATATGAAATAAGAACAATAATTCCGCGGAGCATGGGCCTACATGCTCATGCCGCCGTCTACTGGGATAACAGCACCGGTAAGGTAGCCCGCCTGCTCAGAGGCAAGAAAGGCTGCCAGATTTGCTACATCTTCCGCATGCCCGCCGCGCTTCATGGGTATTGCCGAAAGGATGGCCTGCTGCGCGGCTTCGGGCATTGCGGCAGTCATATCCGTTTCGATATAGCCGGGGGCAATGGCGTTGCATGTAATTCCCCGCCCGGCCAGCTCCTTTGCGATGCTTTTGGTCAGCCCAATCAGGCCGGCCTTGGCAGCCGCATAGTTGGCCTGGCCTGCGTTTCCCATCAGGCCGACTACCGATGTGATGTTGATAATCCTGCCGGCACGGCTTCTGATCATGCCGCCGCAGGCGTGGCGGATAAGGTGAAACGCCCCTTTTAAGTTTACCGCCAAAACGCGGTCAAAATCCTCTTCGCGCATGCGCATGCAAAGCATATCCCGGGTAATGCCCGCGTTGTTTACAAGCGCCCAAATGGGGCCCAATTCTTCTGTGACCAGGCGCACAAGCTCGCCCACTGCTTCAAAATCCGAAACATCACACTGATAAGCCTTGGCGCGCACGCCCAAAGCCTCCAGTTCCTTTTGGCAGTGTTCTGCTGCCTCGGCATTGCCAGCGTATACAAGGGCGATATCCATGCCGGCCTCTGCCAGCTTTAAGGCAATTGCCTTGCCAATGCCCCGAGATGCCCCGGTGACAAGCGCCACTTTATTTGCCATGGTTTTCTCCTTTCAATTGAGATACTGCCTCCTGCAGCGTTTCGGGCGATTCCACATTGCAGGCCAGGGCGTTTTTGGTTATTTTGCGCATAAAGCCGGTGAGCGTTTTTCCCGCTCCCACTTCCACAAATGCCGTAACGCCACTTTGCAGCATCGTTTCGATGGTTTTCTGCCATAAAACGGGGCTCTTTACCTGCCGGGATAAAAGTGCCTCCGCACTCTCTAAAGTATAGGGAGCGGCAGTTGCATTGGCATAGAGGGGAAGGGCAGGCTGGCCAAAAGCCAGGCCGGACATAAATTCCCGCAGGCCTTTCGAGGCATTTTCCATGTGAGGCGTATGGAAACAACCGCTGACCTTTAGCCGCATGGCTCGCCCTTTGGCGGCGGCGACATCCTGCTCCAGCTGGGCAAGCTGGCCCTCTTCCCCGGAAACTACCGTCTGCCCCGGGCAGTTGAAGTTGACAGGGAATACGCTACTATATTTTTCGCAAAGCGCCCGAACTTGCTCTTCGGAGAGCTTTAATATGGCAGACATGGCGCCAGGATGTTCCTGGCTGCACTGGCTCATCAGCTCTGCGCGGCGGCAGACAAGGCGAAAAGCGTCCTGCACGGAAAGCAGGCCGCAATATGCCACTGCGGCGATTTCTCCCAGGGAGAAACCGGCAGCGCAGGATGCATGCACTCCAGCTTCATCTAAAGCCGCGGCACAGGCAAGGTCCATGGCAAACAGGCAGGGCTGCGTGTTGATGGTAAGGGAAAGCTCCTCCATATTGGAGTGAAAACACTGCTCTATTGTACCCGGGCGGATTGCCTCGCAGGCGTCGAAAATTTCGCGAGCGGCAGGAGAGGAGCGGTAAAGCCTCTCTCCCATGCCGGGGTACTGGGCGCCCTGGCCTGCAAACAGGAAGGCTATTTGAGCCATTGCTGCGCTCCTTTCAGGCATTCTTCTGCTTGCTCAAACATACGGGAGATGATCTGCGCGGCGGGAAGCTCATCTTTTACCAGCGCAGCGCACTGGCCCGCCATAAAGCAACCGTTTACCTCGTCTCCCTCGCGGGCGGCCTTGCGCAAAGCGCCTGCGCCGAATTTTTCCAGCTCTTCATTTGGAAGATCTGAATATTCCAGCTCAAAAAACTTGCGGGAGAAGGAATTTTTCAGCGAACGGACGGGATGCCCTAGGCGCTTGCCCGTGGTGATGGTATCGATATCCCTGGCCTTGAGCACGCGCTTTTTGTAGTTTTCGTGGATGGTGCACTCAAGCGCTGTTAGAAACCGCGTGCCGCACTGAACGCCAGATGCGCCCAGCATAAAGGAAGCAGCAACTCCGCGGCCATCTGCAATGCCGCCTGCGGCAAGCACCGGAATGCTGACTGCATCGCACACCTGTGGAACCAAGGCCATTGTGTTAATTTCGCCAATATGCCCGCCGGATTCCCCGCCCTCTGCGATTACAGCACATGCGCCTAGCCGCTCGACCATTTTGGCTACGGCAGTGGAGGGCACAACAGGCACAATCTGAATGCCTGCGGCAAGCCAATCCTTCATGTATTTGCCGGGCATGCCGGCGCCGGTTGTCACAACAGGCACTTTCTCTTCCGCTACAACTTTGGCCACTTCATCTACAAAAGGGCTCATGAGCATGATATTTACGCCAAAGGGCTTTTTTGTCAGCTCCTTGCATTTGCGGATTTCGCTGCGCAGGTATTCGCCATCTGCGTTCATCGCAGAAATGATCCCAAGGCCACCCCCGTTGGATACGGCGCTTGCAAGGCTTGCATCTGAAACCCAGGCCATGCCGCCCTGGAAAATGGGATATTCAATCCCAAATAGTTCGCAAACAGGAGTTTTTATCATGGCTATTTGGCCTCATCCAGAAGGGCGACGATATCTCCCACCGTCTTTAAATCCTCGCTCATCTCAATGCTCACGCCAAATTCATCTTCCAGGTTCATAATGATCTCTACTGTATCTAGAGAATCCAGCTTCAGGTCTGTAAAAGAGCTGTCCATGGTGATCTCGCTGACATCCATATCCTTGTAATCCGCCAAAATTTTTGCAACTTTCTCAAAAGTCATGTTTCTAATCCTCCAACGAATAATTTATAGGTAGCGGCCCAGCCGTTCCTAACAAAGTCATCCCTGCAAATCCCATTTGAGAATGCAGGCTCCGCTTGTAAGCCCGGCGCCAAATGCGCTCATGGCAAGGTATTCCCCGTTTTCC
>USII01000094.1 GCA_900554725.1 uncultured Eubacteriales bacterium | reverse complement strand
TGCCCTTGCATCTTTTGGCATCGATGTGGCCGATCGCAAGTTGCTTCGCCCCTTTATCGGCCCGCCGTTAAAGGAATCTTTTATGCACTATTATGGCCTTTCCGAAGCAGATGCAGATTCTGCCATCGCAAAATACCGGGAACGCTTTTCCTCCATCGGGCTATACGAGAATAAGGTATATCAGGGCATCCCTGAGGTGCTCTCCCTCCTCTCTTCCCGCGGCCAGATTCTCTGTGTTTCCACATCCAAACCGACCTGCTATGCACAGCAGATTTTGGAACATTTTCAGCTCCTGGATTATTTTACCCACATCTGCGGAAGCAATCTGGATGGTTCCAGGGTAAAAAAGGGGGAAGTTATCGCCTACACCTTGGAACAATGCGGCAACCCTGCCCCCTGCCAGGTGAAGATGATTGGAGATCGGAAGCACGATATTCTCGGCGCGCGCCAAAATCAGCTCTCCAGTATCGGCGTGCTTTATGGATATGGCAGTGCAGAAGAGCTGCAAAACGCAGGCGCGGATGCGCTGGCTAAAACTCCGCAGGATCTCGATCCGCTTTGCTTGTTTTAAATGCTTCCTCTCTGCCCCTGGCTGCACTGAAGGTTCTGAGCCGCTCTGGCAGTTAATGCAGCATAATCCCTCGGAAAGGTTTTCTTCATCATTCCGAGGGTTTTTTTCGCCTCTAAAAACAGCTCTGCATCCTCCAACAGATCGACCACCCGAAAAGATTCTGCGCCATGCTGCCGCTGGCCCAAAAGTTCCCCACTGCCCCGCAACGCCAAATCTCTCCTGGCAATTTCAAAGCCATCGTGGCAGTTCTTTAGTATTTTAAGCCGCTCCAGCCCGCTTCCATCCGAGACAAGATAGCAGTATGATTTTCCCCCGCCCCGCCCTACCCGGCCGCGCAGCTGGTGAAGCTGTGCCAGACCAAAGCGGTCTGCATTTTCCACCACTATGATATGCGCATCCTGCACATCTACACCCACTTCCACAACCGTTGTGGAGATGAGCGCCTGTATTTCTCCTCTGCGGAAGCGCTCCATAATCTCCTGCTTTTGCAGTGCGTTCATCCTGCCATGCATCACTTCGGTGTGCATCTTCGGATGCTTTTGCGCCAGCTCTTCCTGCAATTCCAGCACAGAACAGGCATCGATTCCCTCAGAGGACTCCAATAAAGGGCAGACAAGATATGCCTTCTCGCCTTCCTGCGTTTTTTTTGCAATCCACGCATACATATCATCGCGCTTTGCTCTGCCTATTAAATGAGTCGCCGGCGGCACTCGCCCCGGGGGCAATTCATCCAAAACCGAGATATCGGCGTTCCCGTACAAGATGAGCGCCATGGAGCGCGGAATAGGCGTCGCAGAAAACGCAATCATATGGGCGCTGGGGTGTTCTTGCAACAGCGCCGCCCGCTGGGCAACGCCAAAGCGATGCTGTTCATCTACCATCAGAAGCTGTAGGTTCTGGAATGGAAGCGCGCCATAGAGCAGAGCGTGCGTTCCGATGAGCAGAGAGGTTTCCCCATTTTCCAGGCTTCTCAATACATCCTCGCGCTCTGCCGCAGAAGTGGAACCCTTGAGCAAGCGCACCCTATTCCCAAAAAGCCGTGCCGCAGAGGCGTAATGTTGATCTGCCAGCAGCTCCGTAGGCGCTAAAAGAGCGCTCTGGCCGCCCGCCTTTAGAATAGCATATGCGCCATAGAGCGCAACCGCCGTCTTTCCCGAGCCGACATCCCCCTGCACAAGGCGATTGGCCGGCCTCGGCTTTTGAAAATCGGCCAGAATTTCATGCATAGCGCGCTTTTGAGCGCCAGTGCATACAAATGGAAGCTTTGCTAAAAACTCTTCCACCGTCTGTTCAGAAAGCACAAGTGGCTCTCTCTGGCAGGTCTCTGCCGCAGAAAGCTCCAGCATGCGGTGAAAGAGCAGCAACTCCTTTTTTGCAAGACTTTTACGCGCGCGGGCGCTTTCCTCCGGATTGGAAGGCATATGAATGCTCTTAAAATCCTCTAAATCTTCCCAAATTCCCGTTGCTTCCCGAAAGGCAGGAGAATATTCTTCCGACATATCAACAGTTTCCAGGGCCGTTTTTACAGCGCTGCGGAGCATATGTTGGCTAACCCCCGCAGTAAGAGGATAATAGGCCAGCACCTGCGGAGCTTTTTGCGCTTCAAATACCTGTGGGTTATCCAGCTGCATGCGATGCCGAAACAGCTTCGCTTTTCCGTAAAAAAGGTATTCCTGCCCAAGAACATATTTCTCGAACAAAAACGGCAGGTTAAAAATATTGACATCCAGCACACCTGTGCCATCTGCCACTTCAAATGTAAAGATAGTCGTCTTTCCAAAGCGCCGGATCCACCTTGGCGGCATCGTCAGTCTGGCGCGAACCAGCAGCAACTTTCCTTCTTCCGCCTGGGCTATTTTCTGAGGCGCACGAAAATCGCGGTAATAGGCGGGAAAATGATATAGGAGATCTTCTACCGTTCTAATTTCTAAATTTTCCAACAGCTTTGCCGTTTTGAGCCCAACTTTTCTAAGCGCCGTAACTGTTTCTTTTCTCTCAATGCCCATGCTTTCTCCAAAAAAAGAAAAGGCGAGTCTAAGCCCGCCTTTCTCACATTTTATTCTACCGATATGATATAGTCGTAAACCGGCTGGCCGCCATCGTAAAGCTCCGTATCGAAATCGCTAAACTTTTGCGCCGCCTTATCCACAAGCGCCTCAGCCTGCTTGGAATCGGCATCCACGCCGGAATAGAACGAGATAACTGCAGCCTCTTCTGAAACCATCTGTTCCAATAAAGAAAGCACTATCTGTTCCATATCGGAACCATGCACGACAATATCATCTTCCAAAATTCCAAGGAATTCGCCTTGGCGAATCTGTTCTCCATTCATATGGCTATCGCGCACAGCCTTCGTGATAGCGGCGGATTTTACGCCTGACAGCGCCTCTTTCATTGCCTGGGCATTCTCTTCTAGGCTAGCATCTTCGCCGCGATAAGAGAGCATTGCGGAAAGACCCTGCGGGAACGAACGCGAAGGGACTACCACAACTTCTTTTTCGGATAGTTTTCCCGCCTGCTCCGCCGCCAGAACAATATTCTTATTGTTGGGCAGAACAATGACATGATCCGAAGGTGCCCGATCGATGGCCTGTTTGATATCCTCTGCACTGGGGTTCATAGATTGTCCGCCCTCTACCAGCTCATCCACCAGGCAATCTTTTAAAATAGCACCCAGGCCTTCGCCCGCAGAAACCGCCACCACCGCAATTTTCTTTTTCGGCTTTGTCTCCTCTACTGGGGAAAGGCCGGTAAGCGATTGATGCTGTTCGCGCATATTATCGATTTTAATTTTAGAAAGCTGCCCCAGGCGAAGCGCATATTGCAGCACTTTTCCCGGCATATTTGTATGCACATGGACTTTGATAAGCTCCGGATCGCCTACAACCACCAGGCTATCGCCGATGGCAAGCAACTTATCGCGCAGGTGCTCTATCGTCTGTTCCGTCACGCCCTTGGTATGCGTAATAAAAAATTCCGTGCAGTAACCGTATTCAATATCTGCAGTGCTGATATTTTCCATCGCCGCAGCGGGCTTCTGTTTTGGCAGGGAAAGGTCCAGCTCAGAAGTGATCTCCTCCCCATCGATTGCCATCTTAAACCCTTTATAGATAACAATCAGGCCCGCACCGCCAGCATCAACTACTCCCGCCTCTTTTAGCACAGGCAACAGATCCGGCGTTTTTTGCAGCATCTTCTGGCCGGCATCGATCACTGCATCCACCAGCGCGAGCAGCGTCACGCCGTTATCTGCCTGCTTTCTTGCCTCTGTCGCCATGCTTTTTGCAACAGTAAGGATCGTGCCCTCTTTGGGCTTCATCACTGCCTTATATGCTGCTTCTACACCCATTTCGATTGCCCGGGCAAAATCCTCCGTATTGAGGAATTGCTGATCTTTTGCAACGCTTTTGGAAAAGCCGCGGAAAAGCTGGGATAGAATTACGCCGGAGTTGCCTCTCGCACCCTTGAGAGCACCATCTCCAAACGCCTGCATCATCTCGCCCACACAAGCCGACTCGCAGGCATTGACTTCTTTTGCCGCCGATACCAGCGTCATCATCATGTTTGTGCCTGTATCGCCATCCGGCACTGGAAAAACATTCAGATCGTTTAGTTTTTCTTTATTCCGTTCCAAATAGTTTGCGGCAGAAATCACCATATCCCGGAACATCCGCGCATCTATCCTGAATTCTGACAAATTCTATTCCTCCTAAAAGCGTTACGCGTTTACGCGTATTCCGCTTACTATAACATTCACTTCTCGAACCGTCAGGCCGGTGGCGCGCTCCACCTGATAGCGGATCGTTTCAATGATACTGTTGGACGAGGCGGAAATGGCAAGCCCATACTGCACAACAATATAAAGATCTATCCGAAGCGCATGTGTTTGATCTGTAAACACTTTAACGCCTTTTTTTAGATTTTCCCGGCCCAAAAGCTCCACGATGCCATCGCTTACTTTTTTTGTAGACGCCATGCCCACGACGCCATAGCATTCTGTTGTCGCCATACCTGCAATAGAAGCGATATAATCGTCCGAATAAGTAATAGAGCCAAGTTTGTTCTCTATAACGGCACTCATGTTCCAAGCCTCCTTATTTATGGTATCAATATTATTATATATTATTTTTATCTGATTTCAAGTACCCGCTTTTGTACCTCCTTCAGGCAATCGCAAAACAATTGAAAATAACTATTGCAAGTTTTTTAAAAGAGTGCTAAAATGTTCATTGT
>USII01000093.1 GCA_900554725.1 uncultured Eubacteriales bacterium | reverse complement strand
GGCGTCGGCGCCCTGTGGTGCTGCCTTGTGCACTGCCGGCACGCCTGCCGGGCCCGTCGCAGCCACCGGCCCTGCCTGCTTTCTCAACGGCGCGGAGGCCATGCGCCGCCTTGCCCCTGCATTTAAAACGGAGCATCCGGCCCGGCGACGGCTCGCCCCAAAACGCGGCCGCCCCGGGGACACTTTATCGTTCAAGGGGGTATATTTATCATGTTCTGGGTCTATGCGGCGCTTGCCGTATCGCTCGTATCCTTTTTTGTCGCGGCGTATTTCTACAACTGGGTAAAAAAACTGCCCACGGCCAATCCGAAGCTGGATGAGGTCGGCGCGCTGATCCGCGAGGGCGCGTTCACCTTCCTCAGGCGGGAATACCGTGTGCTGGGGCTTTTCTCCATCATCGTGATGGCCGTTATCTTTTTGTTCTTTCCGCAGCCTGTCTGGGCCGGCGCGGGCGTGGGCAAAAATCTGCTGATGGTGTTTGCCTACCTGTGCGGCACCGTGCTTTCGGCGCTGGCGGGCTACGTGGGCATCTCCATCGCCACCATCGCCAACCTGAAGGCGGCCACGGCCGCGCGGGAATCCATCCAGAAATCTTTTATGGCGGGCTTCCGCGGCGGCGCGGTGATGGGCATGGCGGTGGTAAGCGCATCCCTTGCGGGCGCGGCCATCCTCTATCTTCTGACAAACGATTCCAATACCGTTCTTGCTTTTAGCTTTGGCGCAAGCTCGCTGGCGTTGTTTGCCAAGGCGGGAGGCGGAATTTTTACAAAGACTGCGGATATTGCGGCCGACCTTGCCGGCAAGGTGGAGCTTGGGATCCCGGAAGACGACCCGAGAAACCCTGCCGTCATTGCAGATAATGTGGGAGATAATGTAGGCGATGTGGCCGGTATGGGCGCAGATCTGTTCGATTCCAATGTAGCTTCTATGGCGGCGGCCATGGTAATTGCAATTCCCTTGGGGCAGGTGGACCTGCTGTTCTGCTATGGAGCGCTGGGGCTGCTCGCCTCGATTTTGGGCGTGCTCTGCGCGAGAGTGGGCAAAAAGGGGAATCCCTCTGCCGCGCTGAACGGAGGAACATACCTAACCTGCGGAATTTTCGCTGTTCTGACGCTGGCGGCGACGCTGCTTTCCGGTTTTGAAATCCGCCTGTGGGGCGCAGCCATCATCGGTATGGTAGCGGGCGTTGTGATCGGCGTGACGAGCGACTTCTTTACGGGAGACGAGAGAAAGCCAGTGGAAAAAGTGGCGCAGGCTTGCCAGAGCGGCCCTGCTTTTACCATTCTATCCGGCATTTCCTATGGGCTCATCAGCTCCTTCCCTTCCCTTGCGGGCATTGGCCTTGCGGCACTGGGCGCATTTAAAATCTGCGAGCCACTGGGCGGAAGCTATCCCATGCTGGGCATTTCTGTGGCGGCAATCGGCATGCTGGCCATTGTTGGAATGATCATCTCGAACGACGCCTATGGCCCCATTGTGGATAACGCGCGCGGCCTTGCGGAAATGGGAGGCCTGGGCGATGAAGTTTTGGAAATTACGGATAAACTGGATGCTGCGGGCAATACCAGCAAGGCCATTACAAAAGGCTTTGCTATTGGCGCAGCCGGCCTTACGGTAATTGCACTGCTGGCGGCATTTAGCGAGACAGTCGCCGCGGCGGGCCATACCATCGGGTTTGACCTCATGAACCCGCTGGTGTTCTTCGGGGCGCTGGTAGGTGCGGCAGTTCCGGCGGTATTCTCGGCAATGCTCATGATGGGCGTAAACCGCAACTCGCAGAAGATGGTGCAGGAGATTCACCGCCAGTTTAACGAAATTCCCGGGCTGAAAGAAGGCACGGCGTCCCCGGAATATGAAAAGTGTATCGATATCGCCACAAAGGGCGCTATCCGCGAGCTGATACCGGCCGGTCTGGCGGCTATTTTGGCGACGCTGGCGGTGGGCTTTATCGGCGGCGTGGAAGCGGTGGGAGGTTTCCTTGCGGGAAACATCATTTCGGGCTTGCTGCTGGCGCTGCTGATGAGCAATGCCGGTGGGCTCTGGGATAACGCCAAGAAATTTATCGAGGCGGGCCATTTTGGCGGAAAGGGCTCAGATGCCCATAAGGCGGCAGTCATCGGCGATACGGTGGGCGATCCGTTTAAGGATACGGCAGGCCCTTCCATCAACACGCAGATCACGGTGGTTTCGCTGGTGGCTTCTCTCTCGGCGCTGCTGTTCTTGAGCTTCTCTATTTTCTAAATATCACTGGTGCAGGCCTTTTGGCCTGCACCTTTTTTATGGCCGGGCATAGAGCGCGGGCGAGGCAGAAGAGCAGAAAGTAGAAAATGCAGCAAGGTCTGCCGGTGAAAGGCAAAAGGCTGCGCCCGGGCGATGAAAAGCTGTATGGCGCAGGGGAAGATAGCCGCCCCCTCAAACGGGTGCACATTCGTTTTTTTGGAGGGAGATAAATTTTGCAATGAAGGCGAAATTCCCTGCAAAAGTGTGTTGAATATTCGATTGAGAAGTGATAGAATATCTGGGAATCATACTCCTATTTTAATACGGAAGTAAAGGAAAGAGGAAAATGGATTTCAGCGTATTATTTGGTAACATTGCAAACATTACATGGCAGCAGGCGGTGATGTGGCTGATAGGAGCCCTGCTCATCTATCTTGCGATCAAAAAGCAGATGGAACCTTCGCTGCTGCTTCCCATGGGCTTTGGCGTAATTCTGGTCAACCTGCCCATGTCTGGAGCCATCACGCAGGTTGTCGATGGGGAAACAGAAGTTGGCATCCTCAATGTTCTGGATGCTGCCGGCATTGCGAACGAGCTGTTCCCGCTGCTTCTGTTCATCGGCATTGGAGCGATGATCGATTTCGGCCCGCTGCTGACAAACCCCAAAATGCTGCTTTTTGGCGCGGCAGGGCAAGTGGGCATCTTCCTGACGCTCATATTGGGTGTTCTGATTGGATTTGATTTGATCGATGCTGCATCCATCGGAATCATCGGTGCTGCAGATGGCCCGACGGCCTTCTTTGTGGCGAATCTGCTGGGCTCGAAGTATACGGTCGCTATCATCGTGGTGGCATATTCCTATATGGCTCTCGTGCCCATCATTCAGCCGCCGGTTATTAAGCTGCTCACAACGAAAAAAGAGCGCAAGATCCCGATGGTCTATAAACAGAAAGATATCCCCCAGATTATAAAAATTCTGTTCCCGGTGTTTGTCACGATGATTTCCGGGTTTGTAGCGCCCCGCTCGGTTTCCCTGGTAGCGTTTATCATGTTTGGCAACCTCATCCGGGAATGCGGTGTGCTCCGCTCGCTTTCCGAAACTGCCCAGACGGTTCTTGCGAACCTCATCACTATCCTGCTTGGAATTACAGTTTCCCTGCAGATGAAAGCCGAGCAGTTCCTTGTTTTGGAAACGCTGTTCATTTTGTTGCTGGGCCTGCTGGCATTTATCTTCGATACGGCTGGCGGCATTTTGCTCGCAAAGTTTATGAACCTGTTTACGAAGAAAAAGATCAACCCCATCATCGGCGCCGCAGGAATTTCGGCATTTCCGATGGCCTCCCGGGTTGCCCATAAGATAGGGCGCAGCGAGGATCCCAATAACTTCCTGCTCATGCACGCCGTCGGCGCCAATATGGCCGGGCAGATTGCATCGGTCATTGCGGGCGGCTTGCTGGTAAGCCTGGTCACTTCGGGTATGTTTGGTTGAGCATAGGGGGAAAAGAAAATGAATGTAGAATTACTCTTAGATTCGCTGGTGCTTTTCGCGTACGGCATGATTGGGCTCTTTATCGTTATGCTGGTTCTCTATGGAATGGTAGCGGGCCTGACGGCGTTTTTCTGCCGCAAGAAAAAGAAAAAGGCCCTTTGTCCTGAGCCTTTCTCCCGGCCCTGCCCCTGTCGAGAACATAAAACATTTGCAAAACGTAGCCCAACTATGGCGCATTTCCGAAGATTTCTGGGACGACTGGGAGGCTCTGAAAGAACAATTTCCACTTTGTCGGAAATGGCAAAAGTATATTTGTAAAGGGCACTGGCCCGACGCCGATATGCTCCCCATAGGCCCAATGGCACAAAGAGCCATGAGAGGAACTCCCCGAATGAGTAATTTTACACCAGACGAACAATACACGATGCTTACACTATGGGCCATGTTTAGATCCCCTCTGATGATTGGCTGTAATCTACCCGAAATAGACGATTTCACGCTAAACTTGATTACAAATAAAGAGGTACTTGACATCAATCAATATTCCAAAGGAAATAAAGAATTGTTCGATCGAAATGGAATAATCGCTTGGTATGCTCAAAGTGAAGACGAATTGACCCACTATATCGCCATATTTAACACTACCGATAAAGATATAGAATCTTACACCTTTCCACTACAAACCATAAATTATATCGGAGACGGTCACATCACCGATTTGTGGAAAAACGAATCAATGGAAATCAAAAATAACTCCGTCTCGTTTTCTGTTCCTGCGCATGGCGTAAAACTGATTAAACTAACTAAATAGTCTTGTAGGTATGAAATCATCACATTTTTATTATATAATACTATTCTCGTTTTTACTTGCCGCCTGTAAAGACGACGGGCCGGGTGAAAAAGAAAATTCGGACAACGACGTTCCCTCCGTAGCGACCAATACTTGGCTATTAAACAGTCTGGATAACATAGAAAATTATTCCAACTCGGATCCAGAAAACCGATACGATATAAATATGGTTCGTAACGAATACGAAAGTGTACAGCTCGTTATACAAACCGATAGTAAAAAAAGTCTGAAAATAGAACGTATCGGCAACAACGATGCCATTGAAT
>USII01000092.1 GCA_900554725.1 uncultured Eubacteriales bacterium | reverse complement strand
CACTAGATCGCTCGTCGGCAGCGTCAGATGTGTATAAGAGACAGCGGGAATGAAAGCCATGCTGCTGTTTGTCCTGCTCTACCTTGGCATTACTTTTCTGATTGCGGCCTCTGCGGTTTTGGCATTGCAGCAGCTCTCGGAAACATCGGATAATATTTCTCGCTATCGGCTGTTGCGCAAGCTGGGTGTGGATGACGATATGGCGCGCAAGGCGATGCGCAGGCAGGTTGCACTGTATTTCTTCATCCCGTTGGCGCTGGCGCTTGTCCACTCTGCCGTTGCAATTTATGTAGTGAACCAGATGATCATAGAGTTAAATGTAGAGAATTCTTTGATCAGCATCCTCTTCTCTGCGGGAATCCTTCTGGTCCTTTACGGCCTGTATTATATTGCGACTTACCAGAGCTGCAAGGGGATGATACGCGAGCGAACATAGAGTATCGCTTCACCCTTTGCCCAGAAAACGGTGAAGGGCGAGCACAAAAAAAGATCATACCAGTCCATCTGTTAGGGCGTGCGGGAGCTTCCACCTGCGCGCCCGTTTTTATCTTCCTATGCCCTAAGCCCGGGAGCACGAGGTGGAAACATGGCATCTCTCGCAGCAGTATGGTATACTAAAAAAAGATATTGGAAAGAGACAATAAGCTTGATTGCAGGAAGACGCATAAGAAGCTCTGCCTTTCCGGCAGAAAAAATATTCTTTTCTGCGCAACAGTACAAAAGGAGACAACTTTTTGCTATAATAACAAGGCCGCCTGATGCAAAGGCACTTTGCCCCGGGCGCCGATGATACTGAATTGGAGGAACGAAGATGCCAAAGCTGAAAATTGATTTTAACAATATACTGGAATCGAATGTGGGCGAGCATGGAATCGCTCAGGCGGAAATAGAGCAGTATGCGCGCCTTGTGCCCAAAGTACACGAGGGAGTTTGCGCCAAGCGAAATATGAATGCCTGGCGGGAACTGCCGCATAATCAGGAAGAGATTGTCGCACAAATTTTGCAGACGGCAGAGCAGATCCGCAAAAAGTTTGATGCTTTTGTAGTATTTGGAATTGGCGGCTCTGCGCTTGGAACCAAAGCTCTTTTTTCGGCACTGAAACATCCGCGCTACAATGAACTGGATGCGCAAAAGCGCGGCGGGCCTAAACTGTATGTTCTGGATAATGTGGATCCGGATTCGCTTCATGCGCTTTTTGATGTGATCGACATAAGAAAAACGGCATTTAATGTCATCACCAAATCCGGAAATACGGTGGAGACGATGTCGCAATTTATGGTTGTCCTCTCCAAGTTGCACGAGCTGGGGGAGGATTTAAGGGAGCATATCTTCCTTACCACAGATAAGCAAAAGGGCATTCTTCGAAAAATTGCAGATCAACATGGATTTCAAACATTCATCGTCCCCGATGGCGTGGGCGGCAGATTTTCGGTTTTAAGCCCGGTGGGGCTGCTGCCAGCCGCTGTTGTGGGGATAGATATTCAGGCGCTTCTTGAAGGGGCGGCGCAGATGCACGAGGTTTGCCAGAAGGCGAGCCTGAGGGAGAACCCGGCATATATGTATGCGCTGCTGCATGTGATCGCCATGAAAAAAGGGGTGAATATTTCGGTGATGATGCCCTATGCGGATAGCCTGCTCTGTACGGCGGAATGGTATGCGCAACTTTGGGCGGAATCCCTGGGCAAAAGAAACGATGTGCATGGCAGAACCGTGCATACCGGGCAGACGCCCGTCCGAGCCCTTGGGGTGACGGATCAGCATTCTCAGGTTCAGCTATATAATGAAGGGCCCTTTGATAAAATCATCACCTTTATCACGGTAGAAAACTATCGCACGCAGATGCAGATCCCGGCTTCTCCCATTGAGATGAAGGAAACCGAATATCTGGCCGGCCAGAGCTTTAATAAGCTTATCGCGTCGGAACAGGCGGCAACGGAATATGCCGTTACCAGCGCAGGAAAAATGAATATGCGCATCGCACTGGAGCGAGTGGAGGAAGAAAGCATTGGGGCGCTATTGTTCTTTTTGGAAATGGCGACTGCCGCCGCAGGGGAATTTCTGGAGATCGATGCCTTCGATCAGCCTGGAGTGGAGGCGGGAAAGGTTGCGACCTTTGCCCTCATGGGAAGGGAAGGTTATGAGAGCAAAGCTCGGGAGCTGAGCCAGAAAAAGCCCGCAGATCCTGCGTTTTGCTATGAGCTGTAAAAACGCCTGCAAGCCGATTCTGAAAGGCAGCCCTTTTCTCTCTAAAGGGAAATAGAGCTGCCTGGCTGTGGAGTGGAGGATTTTTATGAAAGCATCGGAAAAAATGGCAAAGGAGAGTGCATATCAAAGCAAAAGGCAACAGGTTCTGGCTGCTCGGCCGGAGGATATGGGCCTTGCGCTGGAGGATGATGGCGAAGTATATGCGGCACTGGTGGATTTTAAAGTTCCGATGGGGCGTGTTTGCCTTGAGTGCCGTATGGATGGAACTGTGGGTTTTTATTATAGCTTAGGCGGCGGCCTGATGAATATGGCAAAAAAGCACGAAGATGTGCGCGTGGCGGGAGTGCATTTTCTAAAGGGCGCAGCAAGTGCGCTTTCCTACCTGGGGCCTGCCATGAGCTTTGAGCCCTCAGAAGCGGCTTGTACCGCATTTTTATTGGCGAAAAACTGCATCTATCGCGCGGATTTTGATACAGAGAACATGCAGGAGCAGCCCGGGCATATTCAGCTTTTAAATGGGCTGATTCAAACAGTGCTAAAGGCGCTGCGCGCCCATTCGGATGAGTAAAACCAAAAGGCCTGCCTTGAAATAAAGGCGCAGCCGGAGTATAATAGAGCTGGAAAAATCCCTGAATTGCAACCGAAAAAAGGAGAAAAATATGGCTACCTATCGTTCGGATATTGAGATTGCCCAGAGCGCCACGATGCTTCCAATCAGCGAAATTGCGCAAAATATCGGGTTGGAAGAAGAATATTTGGAGCACTATGGAAAATACAAGGCGAAGATCGATTATGGTGTTTTAAAGAAAAGAAAGGACAGGCCGGATGGAAAGTTGATCCTTGTTACCGCCATTACGCCTACGCCCGCCGGTGAAGGGAAGACAACTGTATCCGTAGGCCTGGCAGATGGCCTGCGCAAGATAGGGAAAAACGCGGTTGTCGCGCTGCGCGAGCCTTCTCTTGGCCCTGTTTTTGGGGTAAAGGGCGGCGCAGCAGGGGGCGGCCATGCGCAGGTTGTGCCGATGGAGGATATCAACCTGCATTTTACAGGGGATATTCATGCCATGGGCGCGGCCAACAACCTGCTTGCTGCGATGATCGATAACCACATCTATCAGGGCAATGCCCTTGGAATCGACCCAAAGAAAGTGACATGGCGCAGATGCGTGGATATGAACGACCGGCAACTGCGCGAGATTGTGGGCGGGCTGGGCGCGCGCACAAATGGCGTCACACGCCAGGATGGCTATGATATTACCGTCGCATCAGAAGTGATGGCGATTCTCTGCCTTTCTACGGATATTTCGGATTTAAAGGCCAGGTTAGAGCGCACGATTGTTGGATATACTTACGACGATAAGCCGGTTACTGCCGGGCAGCTGCATGCGGCGGGCGCCATGGCTGCGCTGTTAAAAGATGCACTCAAACCCAATTTGGTGCAGACACTGGAGCATACGCCGGCGTTTGTGCACGGGGGGCCCTTTGCCAATATTGCACATGGGTGCAACTCCGTCATGGCGACGAAAACTGCCCTGAAGTTTGGCGATTATGTGGTGACAGAAGCGGGCTTTGGCGCAGATTTGGGAGCGGAGAAATTTTTAGATATCAAATGCCGCATGGCGGGGCTTACCCCGAGCGCAGCAGTCGTAGTGGCGACAGTGCGCGCACTAAAACACCATGGTGGTGCAGCAAAGGCCGAGCTTGGAAAGGAAAACCTGGAAGCGCTCAGAGCCGGTTTGCCCAATCTGCTGCAGCATGTGGGCAACCTGAAAGGGGTATATGGACTGCCGGTTGTCGTTGCGATCAACCGCTTCCCTACGGATTCCCAGGCAGAGCTCTCTTTGGTGGAAGAGGAATGCGCAAAGCTGGGTGTAAAAGCCGTTCTTACAGAAGTTTGGGAAAAGGGAGGGGAAGGCGGTGCTTCCCTGGCAAAAGAGGTGGTTGCTCTTTGTCAGCAGAAGAGCACTTTCTCTTATAGCTATGAGGATAGCCTTTCCATCAAGGAAAAGCTGGAGGCGATTGCAAAGAAAATCTACCATGCGGATGGCGTGGATCTCGTAGGGCAGGCGCCAAGGCAACTAAAGCAGCTGGAAGCGCTGGGCTTTTGCCGTGTTCCCATTTGTGTTGCAAAGACGCAGTACAGTTTCTCGGATAACCCGGCGCTTTTGGGCGCGCCCAGAGGTTTTCGAATTTCGGTACGGAATCTAAAAATCTCTGCGGGAGCAGGGTTTATTGTGGCCCTGACAGGGGATGTTCTCACCATGCCAGGCCTTCCCAAAACGCCCTCTGCGGAAAAAATTGATGTGGATGAAAATGGCGTTATTTCCGGGCTGTTTTAAAAAGAAATGCTTTTGGGCCGCGCCGCGCGGCCCATATTTATATAATCGGAGAAAGATGATGAGAAAATTGGAGTTTGGGCTGAATCAGTTCGATGTTGTGATTGTGGGCGCCGGCCCTGCCGGAATTTTTACGGCAATTGAGATGCTGAAAAAGGGAAGCAAAAAGAAAATTGCAATTGTGGAAAAGGGCCAGCCGGTGGAAAAACGCTATTGCCCCAAAGTAAAGACGAAAAAGTGCGTCAATTGCAAGCCTTTTTGCCATATTACTACTGGCTTTTCAGGAGCAGGGGCATTTTCAGATGGAAAGCTCTCCCTGTGCTATGACTGTCTCTTATACACATCTCCGAGCCC
>USII01000091.1 GCA_900554725.1 uncultured Eubacteriales bacterium | reverse complement strand
GCATCATGCCGAGGATCTCTTTTTTGGGATGCAGATTGATATCCCCGCTCTCTTCCAGCCGCTCAATCTCCTCAAGGCGGGCAATTCTCGTCTGGATGGTTTTGAAGTTGGTGAGCATGCCGCCCAGCCAGCGGTTTACCACATAGTACTGTCCGCAGCGCTTCGCTTCAAACTCCACAGATTCCTGCGCCTGCTTCTTCGTTCCTACAAACAAAATGGGCTTTCCAGATTCCGCCACCTCGCGGATAAACATATAAGCCTCTTCCGCTTTCTTAACTGTTTTCTGAAGGTCGATGATGTAAATCCCGTTGCGCTCGGTGAAGATGTACTTCTTCATCTTGGGGTTCCATCTTCTGGTCTGGTGCCCGAAATGAACACCTGCTTCAAGCATCTGCTTCATAGAAATTACTGACATTTTTATCCTCCTTTGTTTTGCCACCTCATGCTTCTTCGCCCTTTTCCACCCTTCCGGGCACACGAAAAACGCTCTGCATGAGTGCGTTATCGGGGAAATTATACCATATAGGGTTGCCGCTTGCAATCCTTTTTATAAGAAACTGGAAAAATCCTGCAAGGCGGGCACGCCTGCCCGCTTTTTTCTGGCCATTTCAAAAACTGTCTAATTCCAAGAAAAAGCTTCCCTCTCATCTAAATTGTGCTATTATGATACTGTGAGATTTTAAATTGGAAAATATAGCAGGGGGATTATGATGCCGGAAAATTCAAAAATACAAACCTTTTTTACAAAAAGAAGCAATATCATCCTTTGCGCCATCATCTGCACATTTCTTTGGGGCAGCGCTTTTCCCAGTGTTAAAATCGGCTATGAGCTTTTCTCCATTGCCAGCGAAGATGCCTTCTCCAAGCTGGTTTACGCGGGGCTTCGTTTCTCCATTGCGGGGCTTATGACGCTTCTGATTTCCATGTTTTTAAATAAAAAGCTTTGCTTCCCAAGAAAAAATGCCATTTCGGCAATGCTGGCATTGGCTGTCATCCAGACATTTTTACAGTATGTCTTCTACTACTTGGGGCTGGCCAATACGACAGGCGTCAAAGGGGCGATCCTGAGTTCCACCAATGCCATTTTCATCGTACTGCTGGCGCACTTTTTCTGCAAAGGCGAGAAGATCACCAAAAAGAAGCTGTTTGGGTGCGCAATTGGGTTTGTAGGCGTGCTGCTTGTGAACCTCTCCTCTGGCAGTCTGGACCTTTCCTTTTCTTTTTCAGGAGATGGTTATATCGTACTCTCCGCGCTATTCTTTGCCATTGGCAGCGTCATCAGCAAACACCTTCCCCAAAATGCCGATTCCACTTCTATCACCGGATGGCAGCTGCTCATTGGCGGGTTGCTTCTGCTGCTGGTGGGCTATCTTGGCGGGGGCGGCATTTTGCATGTAACGCTCTCCGGCGTTCTGCTGCTGCTCTATTCTGCCTTCATTTCCGCCGCCGCTTTTACCCTCTGGCTGTTCTTAATGCGGTATAATCCGGCGGGGAAAATTGCGATTTACTCCTTTTTGACGCCCATTTTTGGGACTATCCTCTCCGGCATATTCCTGGGAGAAGAGTTTCTGACTTGGAACAACGCTTTGGCGCTTCTATGCGTCTGCCTGGGCATCTATTTTGTAAACGCTGTCCCTCATGCCCCGGGCGCTGCCAAAAAGCAGGATGTCCCCAAAGAGGATACTTGCAATCCTTCCAAAACGCCGCAGGCATAGCGCAAAAGGGAATAAAAAAACGGCCTTTCCGGCCGTTTTTTTATTCTTCATCTTCCTCCTCATAAAGGCGGATAAATTCGTTCCACGCCGCTTCCAGCTCCTCCTCGGATTCCACCGGGCTAAAGACGCTCTCCTCTCCTTCCTCATCCAGGCGCATAATAAGCACTTCGCCCTCTTCAAAATCCTCCAGCGGAACGACTGGCAGCAAAGATGCATAAAAGTGATCGCCACAATCAAAGGTCATCAGGCATTCAAATTCCACTTCGTTTCCTTCGTCGTCCGTCAGGGCGATGATGTTGCTCTCAAGCTCCATCTCGTCGTGGGAACCCGCACAATGCTCGCAATGGCCGTTGCAATTTTCGCTCATACCGTTTCTCCTAAGCTCATAATTTTGTTCTATCGAGATAGCCCTGCAGGATTGCCACCGCAGCCAGCTTATCTACCACTTTTCTCCGCTTTGCCCGGCTGACATCTGCCTCAAGAAGCGTGCGCTGCGCAAGGACAGTCGTAAGCCGTTCATCTTCCAAAATCACTTCCCTTTGCACAGCTTGCTGAAGCTTTTGCGCAAATGCCAAAATCTTTTCAGCCTGCGGACCAATGCTTCCATCCATATTCTTTGGGAGGCCGCATACAATCTTCTCTATGCCATGCTTATCGCAAAGCGCCTTTAAATATGCAAAATCAGCTTCCTCGCCCCGCACCTGATAGGATTCCAACCCCTGCGCCGTGATGCGCAGCGGATCAGAAAGCGCAATTCCAATGCGCTTTTCCCCCACATCCAGCCCCATAATCTTGGGATACAATGCCCTTTCCTCCTATTCGAGATTCTCGATATACTGCGAGACAATCTCCTCCAGCAGCTCATCGCGGTCCAGCCGCGTAAGCAGGCTGCGGGCGCCATTGAAGCTTGTGATATAAGTCGGGTCGCCGGAGAGGATATAGCCTACAAGCTGATTGAGAGGGTCATACCCTTTTTGCTGCATCGCATCGCACGCCAGCTTAATAAGCCCCCGGGCAGGGTTGTCCATATCTTTGGTCAGAACGAATTTGGTCGTCCGATCTGTGTTGTTCATCGCAATGCCCTCCTTTTCCTCTTTAGAGTCATTATATACCAAGCTTTCCCACAAATCAACCAGCAGGCGCGCTGTTTTCGCGCTTTGCAGCAATTTTGAGCCGCTGCAAAAAAGCCGCCCAAAAAGGCGGCTTTTGCAGTTACCACATATTGCAAACTGCGTCCTCCAGGGCGCGCTTGCCTTTTTTCATGGTCCTCTTCATAAAGGATTTTGTCCCGGGCACTGTGGCAATGACCGCCGCCGCGCCCACAACGCTGCCCACAAGAAAACTCAGGGCCGTACACTTCATACTCATTTCAAACTCCCTTCTGTAGATGAATTCTCGCTATCTAATCTGCGCAAAAAGGGAGTTTTTAATCATAAAAAGCGCAAATTTCCCAAATTTAATTTTTGCTCTGCAGGCGGCCTGCAATATCAGCCAGCACCTGAGCGGTCTGGCGCACTTCTTCCTGCGTCGTATCCCGCGAGAATGTGAAGCGCAGCGCGCCCCTTGCCTGCTTTTGAGAAAGGCCCATGGCCATGAGCACATGCGAAGGATCCAGCGAACCCGCCGTGCATGCCGAGCCGCTGGAACAGGCAATGCCCGCCATATCGAGGTTATACAGTGCTGCCTCGCTGGTGAGCACTGGCAGGCTTAAATTGATATTGCCGGGAAGCCGCTGCACCGGATGCCCGTTTATGCAAACGCCAGGAATCCATTTTTTTATCAGGGCGATCATCTCCTCTCGCAGCGCAGTAAGGCGCGGCATCTCCTGGGGAAGCTCCTGCACGGACAGTTCTGCCGCCTTTCCCATTCCCACAATGGAAGCAAGGTTTTCCGTCCCTGAGCGCCGCCCGCGCTCCTGAGCGCCGCCATGCATATATTTATCAAGCGGAGTTCCCTTTCTAATATACAGCGCCCCCACTCCCTTTGGCGCATGGAACTTATGCCCGGACAGCGAGAGCAAATCCACCTCCAGCTTCTGCACATCCACCGGCACATGCCCGACAGCCTGCACCGCATCTGTATGAAACAGCGCCCCCGCTTCGTGCGCCGCCCTGGCCATTTCTGCCACAGGGTTAATTGTCCCGACCTCATTATTTGCAAAGATCGCGCTGACAAGAATTGTATCTTTCCTCAGTGCTGCGCGCACCTGATCGGCCTGCACCTGACCATAGGCATCCACAGGCAGATATGTCAGCTCATAGCCCTCTTTTTCCAGCGCCTTGCAGGAATCCAGCACGGCATGGTGTTCGGCTGCGGTAGTGATAATGTGCTTTCCCTTTTCCCGCAGCGCATGCGCGGCCCCAAAAATAGCCCAGTTATCGCTCTCAGTGCCGCAGCTGGTGAAGAATATCTCCCGCGCCTGAGCCGCATTCAGCGCACAGCGCATCTGTTCCCTCGCGGCATCCAGGGCGCTATGCGCCCTCCGCCCCAGCGCATAGACAGAGGAAGGATTCCCATACTGTTCCTGCAAATAGGGCATCATGGCCTCTAATACTTCCGCCCGTATTTTAGTAGTGGCGGCATTATCCATATAAATCAAGTTTTACACCTCTCTATTAAAAAAGCGGGCAGCGCATGCCCGCTTTTTCCATCTAAAGCGCTAAAGCGCGATAAAACAGCCCATCGCGCCCGTCTTTGCGCGGTCTCTTCGGTGAGAATAAAACTTCTCGCTATCAGCATATGTGCAAAGCCCGGAAAGCGTGATGTTTTCCGGCGGAATTTCCATGCGCTCCAGTTGGCAGAGCAGCACGCTGGATAAATCCAGGTGTATACTTGGCCCTTCCCGCAGCACGGCCTGTGGGTATTCCGGCTCGAACAGCTGCGCAACATCTTCCTTTATCTCATAGCATTCCCCGCAAATAGCGGGCCCTATGCCCACAAGAATTTCCTCCTTTAAAACGCCTAGGCTCTGCATTTTGCAGACAGCCGTATTTAAAATGCCAAGAAGCGTGCCCCTCCAACCGGCATGGCATACCGCTGCCGCGCGCTTGCGCTTATCGAGCAAAAACAGGGCATTGCAATCCGCATGCAGGCTCACCGCCACCGTCCCAGGCGCAGTTACGCATACTCCATCGCAGGCGGGCAGCTCGTTTTCTCGAAAAATGCCCATGCCATGGTGCCTTTTATCTATAAACTCCACGCAGTTTCCA
>USII01000090.1 GCA_900554725.1 uncultured Eubacteriales bacterium | reverse complement strand
GGAGATGTGTATAAGAGACAGGCTTTACCATGGCCTCTGCTTCCTTTTTGGCCCGGCGCACGATCTCCTCTGCTTGAATATCTGCAGACCTCAATATCTGGTCTCGCTCAGAAGCGACCTTTTTCGCAAAATCCAGCTCTTCATGCAGAGCAGTTTTGATATCCTCTATGATTTCCATTACAATCTTCTGATCGACGAGCTTATTCTTGGAAAATCCCTTTGTCGGGCTCATTTCAATCTCTTCTTGCAGCTCGTCCACCAGAGCGAAAATATCCATCTTCTCCATGAGTAAATAACCCCCGTTTATTATGATGCTTATTGCATATTCTGCAAATAAAACTCCTTGACACATTCCGGGACAAACCCAGAAAGATCCGCAGAAAAAGCGATTAACTCCCGCACAACGCTAGAACTAATGTGGGAAACCTGCGGCGAGGAGAGCAAGAACAGCGTTTCCAGACCGCCCAACTGATGATTGGAAATCGCCACATCCCGCTCATATAGCAAATCCAGCTGATTGCGCAAACCGCGCAGCACACAGGTTATGCCATGCTTTTGGCAATAATCCACCTGCAGGCCATCGCTAACATCGACGATCACATTGCCCAGATGGGCCGTTGCCAGTTTAATCAACTCCACCCTCTGGCTCTTGGGCAATAGATAATGCTTAGAGGCATTATCAAACGAAACAACATAGAGCTCATCGGCAATTTTTGCCGCTCGCTCGATCAAATCCATATGCCCAAGCGTAATAGGGTCAAAGCTGCCGGGAAACAGTAACTTCACAAGATTCTCCTATCGCCAGAAAGCTGACAAGCGTCCGGCCATACTTTTTTTCTTTCAGCACGCGCACTCCCCTGAAAATGGCGCCCTCTTCGTGCTCGACTATGATCCTGCCCTGCAAAGCCAGGAGTTTTCGCTCCAGGATGAGTGAAATTGCCGGCTGATAAAGGCTCGCCTTATAGGGCGGATCGAGAAATATATAGTCGAACGGCCCACTCAACCGCGAAAGCGCTGTGGCAAAATCCATATGCAACACCTGAGCGCTCTGCTCCATATCCAAAAATTTCAGGTTTTCCCGAATCAGCGCCACCGCAGCCCTATCACAATCGACAAACACTGCGCTTTGGGCGCCCCTGGAAAGAGCCTCAATGCCCATCGCTCCGGATCCGGCGAACAAATCCAGCACGCGGCTGCCGGGCATTTGGAACTGCAGCGAGCCAAAGACTGCTTCGCGCACTTTATCGGCAGTAGGGCGCGTTATCTCGCTTCCCTTTGGCGCCTTGATTTGGCGCCCTCTTGCAAAACCTGCGATAACCCGCATAATTCCCCTTTTCCACTAAACTATAGTTTAATTTAATTCCGGCAAATTGTAAAGAAAAATAAAGAAAAATAGCAAAACCTGCCCAAGCTTTACAAGCTATTAACATTCATCCATGTAGACCCTTGGAACTCGTGCGCTAATACCGGTCAGCACCTCGTAGCTGATCATGCCGTTTCCACAGGCCTCCGCAATCTCATCGGCAGTGATGCTCTGGCCTCCGCATTCTCCCATGAGGGTAATTTCTTCCCCAACCTGAGCGCCCAGGCCCGTCACATCAAACATCACCTGATCCATGCAGACCCGCCCCGCTATCGGAACTCGTCCCCCCCTAAAAAGAGCACTGCCCCTATTGGAGAGGGCCCTCGGGTATCCATCCGCATATCCTATGGCGACCGTTGCAATTTCCGTTTCTTTCTTGGCGGTATAGGTTCTACCATATCCTACACATTCTCCCGCCTCAATCGTTTTTACATGCATAATTTTGCTTTTGAGCGAAAGCGCTGGCACAAGCTCTCCTGCAAGCGGCCGCATTTCCAAAGAGGGGGGATAGCCATACATGCTGATGCCCATTCTGCAAAGATCAAACCGCGCATCCGATCTTCCCAGAATCGCCGCGGAGTTGGATGCATGACAAATCGGCCGATACCCGCGCTCCAACACGAGGCCGCGGTATCGGAGATAGCGTTCAAGCTGCAAGGCAGTGAAATCTTCCTTGGGCTGATCTGCCGAGGCAAAATGCGTAAAGAGCCCCTCTAGTTTTAGCTGTTGCCTATGCGCATCAAAATAATCCAAAATATGCGCCATTTCCTGCTCTGTGCGCAGCCCAATGCGCCCCATTCCCGTATCGACTTTGATATGGACTCGCGCGCGCATGCCGAGTTCCTGCGCAATTTTACACAGCGCATACAGGTGCTCCTGCGTAAAGGCAGTCACGGAAATTCCATTTCTTACGAGCGCCCAATCCGAATCTTCATCTGCCGGGGAAAGAAGCAGAATATTTCCATCGCAGCTTTCCCGCAGCGCCACAGCTTCATCTGCCGTAGCCACCGCAAACCAGCAAACGCCACACTTCTGGGCCGTCTTTGCAATTTCTTTCATGCCATGCCCATAGGCATTTGCCTTGACCACCGCCATGGCTCTCTCCTCTGCTCCCATCGCTCGCTGCAGCACGCGGATATTGTGGGCAATTTTGGAGAGATCTACTGCTGCATATGTCTTTCTCAACATCCTTTTGCTCCTCAATACTGTTCAAATATTCCAGTTTGGGTCCGCCGCCAAAGGCGTTCCACCTTTTCAGGCAACTCTTTTTGCAAGCATCCTCCTAAGCAGAGTACAGACAACTCTCCCGCAGTCAGGCAGATATCCGGCTCGCCCAGCACCTTTTCCACAAATATCTTTTTGCCCTCTGCTTCTATCTGCCAGGTGCCTTCATTTTCCTTTATGATGTCATCCACCACACGGATGCGCGCCCCGCCCTGGCACACTGTCTGTTCCAGCAGGCGCTTTGCGCAAACAGCCCTTGCCATTGCATCCGGTTCTCCGCCTGGCTCAAAAGAGAGATAGGAAAAGCTCAGCCGCATCTCCCGCGCGGCTCTTTCAAACGCCTGTATCTGTTCTTTACAGAATGCAACCATCTCCTCTGCAAAGAGGGTTTCGTTTTGCGGATAGGCAATACAATAGCCTTTCACTGGCTCTCCCACTGCAAGAAGAATTCCACCGCCAACATCCAGTGCCTCCTGAAGCATTTGACGGAAATAGGATTTAGAGCGCCATAAATAACCGCTCTTTCCCCGCAGATATGCACGGTAACAATCTAAAATCTGCTCCAGCTTGAGCTCGGATATTTCCTCTATGCTCTGATAGCGCGTGCAGACAGCATCCCCATTTTGGGCCGCCGCAACCTCCTGAACGCTTCGGCAGGAATATATTTCATATCCCAACCTTCTGTAAAACGAATGGATAAAGGTTTTCAGGATGGAGATTTCCTGCCCATGCAACGCCAACTCTTCCAAAACCTTGCCAAGCAGCAAAGAGGCATACCCCCTGCCCTCAAAGGCTTTTGCGGTAGCAACCCCGCGGATAAAATTGGCCGGCATGGTTTTCCCATTGACAAACAGGGCATCCTGCGCAACCTGCCCCATACTGAGCAGAGTTTCTCCTGCGAAAAGGCCATAGCACTGCGCCGGGCAAAAGCGATTTTGAAAATACCAATCCGAAAACTCCCCGGCATCTTCTGGAAAAGCCTCTTCCCAAAGAGCTTTAGCCGCGCCGATATCCCCTTTTTTTAAAGTTCTAAATTCAGGCATCTAACATCCTCCCAAGAAGCGTTGTACGCTTGGCTTCCAGGATTTCGACGGGCACAAACGAGCCAATCTTCTCCTTTGGGCCTTTAAAGTTTACCATTTTGCCTGAATCTGTCCTTCCGCATATGCTTTGCTCATCTTTTTTGCTCACATCCTCTACGAGGATAAGTTCTTTTTTCCCCACATAGCGGAGATTGCTTTCATAAGTAAGCTCGCTTTGCAGCTCTATCAGCCTTACAATGCGCTGCTGCTTGATCTGCTCTGGAACCTGCTCTGGAAATTCCGCAGCTTTTGTGCCCTTGCGCGGTGAATAGACAAAGGTAAACGCAGCATCATAGCCTACTTCACGCACAAGGCTCAGCGTCTGCGCATAGTCTTCTTCGCTCTCCCCTGGGAAACCGACGATAATATCCGTTGTAAGCGCGATTCCCGGCACGATCTCCCGCGCTGTTTCCACCAGCCTCAGATATTCTTCCCGAGTATACCCGCGATTCATTCGCATAAGCACACGGCTTGAGCCGGATTGCACAGGAAGGTGCAGCTGCTTGCAAATGTTTTCATGCCCAGCAATTTTCTCCAACAGCTTTTTAGAGATGTCCTTTGGATGGGATGTCATAAACCGAATACGCGAAATCCCTGTGCCGGCCGCAATCTGCTCCAGCAAGTCCGCAAAATCCATGCTGGTTTCTCCACCCTTTTTTCCATAAGAATTGACATTCTGCCCAAGCAGCATCACTTCCCGATATCCCTGCTCTACAAGCCCTCTTACTTCCATGAGAATATCCCCGGCTGGGCGGCTCCATTCCCTTCCTCGCACATAAGGCACAATGCAATATGTACAGAAATTGTCGCACCCCTGCATAATATTGACCGTGGCAAGTGGGCGCTTTTTGCGCACCATCGGGACATCTTCAACGGCAGTGCTTGAGATGTTTGCTTTTTGCACATTGAAAACGCGCTCTCTATGCATCACGGCACGATAGAGCATAGAAGGAAGCTCGTTCATATTGTTTGTCCCAAAAACGATTTTTACAAAGGGAAATGTTTGCATGAGCTTTTTTGCGACTTCCTCCTGCTGCATCATGCACCCGCATACTGCGACAATCAGGCCGCTCTTCTGCTGGGATAGCGGCTTTAGCGCGCCAATATTCCCGAACACCTTTTTTTCTGCATGATCGCGAACACAGCAGGTATTAAACAAAATCAAATCCGCCTGCTGCATCAGCTCTGCCTTCTGATATCCTACAGCTTGGAGAAGGCCTGCAATTTTTTCAGAATCATGCTCGTTCATCTGGCAGCCATAGGTTTCGATATAATATTTTAAT
>USII01000089.1 GCA_900554725.1 uncultured Eubacteriales bacterium | reverse complement strand
CCCCTCCAGCGCCGCGTCAAACAGCACGTCGCGCTCCTCGTCGGCAAGGGCACAGGATACGCAGAGCAGGCAGATGAGCAGGCACAAGAAACCGCGGGTAATGATGGTTCGCATCCGGGTTAAACTCCTTTTCTGGATAATGGTGTCCCACGCCATTATAGCACATCCAGGTGCATTTGGAAACTTGTCCGGGGACGCCGCAGGTGTTACAATAGCAGATAAAGGAGGATGGTATATGAAGCTGCTTTTGCATATCTGCTGCGCCCCGTGCTCCATCATGTGCATTGAAACGCTGCGCGGAGAGGGGATCGAGCCCGTGGGCTTCTGGGACAATCCCAACATCCACCCGTTCACGGAGTTCCGCATGCGCCGCAACACGCTGGTCGACTATGCGAAAGAGATCGGCCTTTCGCTGGTGGTGGAGGGCGGATACGGCCTGCGGCCCTTCCTGGAGGCGGTCGGGGGCGATTTTGACGGGCGCTGCCCCGTGTGCTACCGGCTGCGCATGCGTTCCGCCGCGCGCTATGCCGCGGAGAACGGCTTTACGCACTTCACCACCACGCTGCTCATCAGCCCCTATCAGAATCACCAGATGCTTTGCCAGATAGGGGAGCGGGCCGCCCAGAAATACGGTGTGGATTTTCTTTACCGGGATTTTCGGCCCTTTTTCCGGCAAGGACAGGAGCGCGCCCGGGAGCTTGGGCTGTATCTACAAAAATACTGCGGATGCATTTTCAGCGAGGAGGAGCGCTATACCAAGAGGAAAAAGACTACCCCAGGCGAAGGAGCCTCAATGCAACCCCAAAATGAGGGTGCAAGCGAAAAAAGGGAAGAATAAAAGAGCAGGAGCGGTTTTGTTCCTGCTCTTTTATATCACTGGTGGCTTGGGGAATGGAAGCGCCGGTGGATGGCGTCCTTTTCCAGGTTCATATCCCGATGCTCGATAAAGACCCGGTTGCCCAAGGCCTGCAGCCTTCGATAAAGCTCCTGCCCCATGGCAACGCTGCGATGCATTCCCCCGGTGCAGCCGATTCCGATGGTGAGCTGGCGCTTGTCCTGCTCAAGATAATGGGGAACAAGGTGAGTCACCAGTTCGATGGCAGTCTTTAAAAAATATTCCGCTTCCGGGAAGGAAAGCACATAGCTGCTTACATCCTGTTCCAGCCCAGAAGAGCGCCGCAGCCGCTCCACATAGAATGGATTGGGCAGAAAGCGCATGTCGAAGACGAGATCCGCATCGATGGGAATGCCCCGTTTATACCCGAAGGTGACGACGGAAATGGGCAAGCGGCTATCGAAACTCTGGCTGTATTTTTGCTCCAGCACATCTGCCAGCTTGCGGGCATTATAGGTTGTGGTATCCAGCACAGTATTGGCCATATCCTTGATGCGCTGCAGCTTGTCCCGCTCCACAAAAATACCAGAGAGCACATTGCCACTGCCGGAAACGGGGTGCACTCGCCGTGTTTGATTGAACCGGCCTACAAGGGCCTCATCCGAGGCATCCAAAAACAGGATATCCAGCTCAAGATCCATCTTTTTCAGCTCGTCGATGGCGGCATAGATGGTATCGAACATATCGCCCATGCGCATATCCGCCACCACCGCGACATTTTTCGGCGCATTGCTCTGCCGCGCAAGGCAAAGCCGGGCAAATGCCGGGATAAGCGCCGGGGGAATGTTATCCGCGCAGTAGTACCCCATATCTTCAAATGTCTTAAGGGCAGAAGAGCGCCCTGCTCCCGAAAGCCCTGTGATAATTGTAAACCTCATGGCCGCTCCTTTTTTTGGCTCGCGCAGCCGGTTTAAGCCAGGTTGATAATTTGCTCCTTGCCCAGCCCGATGCGCAGCGCCTTTTTTAGCACGCCATCCACCTGCCCCACCTGATTCGATGCATGGGCGTTGCTGTTCAGCACAAATTTGACTCCCTGTTTGGCTGCTTCTTCGATCTCTTTCTCCGGAAGATCTGCATGTGCGCTGTTGAGTTCCAGCAGGGTGCCCTGCTGTGCGCAACCCTGGGCCAGCGCAGCTAAATCCACCTGAATGCTCTTTGCCGGGTGCACCAGAATATCCACCCGATGCTTTTCCAGCGCTGCCAGGTATGCATCGGTAGAGCGCGCAATATGCTGACTTCCGGTGCCCCCAAGCTGATAAAAATGCATCGATGAGCGAAAATCTGCCATGCGCGCTGCCCAGTGAAAAGTCAGGATGACGATATCCATGCTATCCTCATAGCCTTCGGGCATGTCCGTCTGGCCGGCAAGGCCGCAAAGGTTTATTTCGATGCCCGCTTTTACCTGAATGCGCTCCTGGTATTCCTCGCGCAGATGCTCCAGCTCGGAAAGGTAAAGCTCCATATCCCGGATTCCCCAGAATAAGTAGCCGGGAGCGTGATCCGCGATTCCAATTTTGCCAAGCCCCAGCGAGAGTGCAGCTTCGATATTATCCCGAGCTGTATCGGTGCCATGGCCCATGACAGTATGCGTGTGATAATCGCTGATAATTTTTGGCATATGCTTCTATTCTTCCCCCAGAACAAGAATTTCCGGCTCTAACCGGATACCGCTTTTGGCATAAACTTTGTCCTGTACAAGGGCGATGAGCGCCAGAATATCCGCGGCACTGCCACCCAAATTTACGATAAAGCCTGCATGCTTTTCTGAGACCTGTGCTCCGCCAATCCGGGTTCCTTTGAGGCCGGCAGCCTCGATAAGCGCTCCGGCAAATTGGCCGGGCGGTCGCTTGAATGTGCTGCCAGCGCTTGCGAATTCCAGCGGCTGTTTCTGCCTCCTGCGGGCGTTCAGCTCCTGCAGGAGCGCCCGTGCGGCAGCAGTATCACCGCGCTCTAGGCAGAAAGAAACTTCTAAAATAATGGAATCATTTTGCATAAAGGAGCTATGACGGTAGGAAAGGCCAAGATCCTCTTTGGGAAGGCAGACCAATTCCAGATCCCGGTTCAGTACTAGCGCGCTTTGCACCACCTGCCTGAGCTCTCCGCCATATGCGCCGGCATTCATATATAGCCCGCCGCCCACGCTTGCCGGAATACCGCCGGCAAATTCCATGCCCACAAGGCCTGCGCCGAGTGCGGCGTTTACTACCGCTCCAAGCTTGGCACCTGCCTGGGCTGTCACCACATTTTTACAGATGCGAATCTGGGAAAAGGCAGGGCCTAAATGCAGCACAACGCCGCGGATGCCGCCATCGCGCACCAGCGTATTGCTTCCATTTCCAAGCACGGTGACAGGGAGATCGCTGGCACGGCAGGCTTCCAATACATCTCGCACCTGCTCTGCGCTGCTTGGGGAGACGAGAAGATCCGCAGGGCCGCCTGCTCGGAAGGTAGTATATTCCCGCATGGGAGCATTTTCTCTATAGGAGATACCCGATTGCTCCAGCCAACGGCACATTTTTTTTTGCTGCTCATTTTTCATATCCCTATTCTACACGAAACCTTTCCATACAACAAGCGCCCAGGATAAATTTTCTAAAAACAGATGGGCGGCGCTTTTACAGCTTGAAAAAATTCCTGTGCGGAGAAAATGGCCGGACCCCGCGTTCCTTTTGCCGGGTGCTTTGAAAAACAACGCACCAGCAAAAGGGCCATGTGCAGCTAAAATGCCTTTGGGATGATGGCATATTCTGCCAGGCGTTCATATTCTTCCAGATATAGCGTTTGCCCTTCATAGACGCTTTCCAGCTGCACAGTGGGAAGCATTTTCAGGTTTTCCAGCCCTTTTTGTGCTTTCAGGCGCAAAAGAGATTCGGCAAACTCCTGGCACATCGCCTGCTTTGCAGGATCATCTGTGCTGCAAACGCCCACAAGCTGTACAAGATCGGTATAGTCCGAAAAGCCAAATGTGGCGAGGGAGAGGGAATTTGCGCGCTGGTCTAGCAGCAGCTTTTCATAATCTGCTGCGGGCGAGAGCAGCAGAGCGGATTTGCCGTTTAAAAAGCGCTCGCTCCCATCCGAAGAAAAGGAGGAAAAATCGGGTGTATACCCCTCTGGCGGGGCCTGGGAATAGAGGTCGAGCTCTCCCTCTTCGCGAAAGTGCTCCAGCGCCAGAAAGGGGGAAGTGCCACAGATTTCACTGTAACTCAGGGCACGGGCATCCTCTTCGTTCCAGCCCTGCTGCGCGCTGTAAACAAGATTGTTAAATTCGCAGTGGGGCAGCTGAGTGCCAAGGGGAAGCGAGGCACCAGAGGAGAAGCAGGCCTCCTGGTTGAGCGTGAGCGTATAGAAATTCATCATATATGGGTATGCCAGAATTGCGCCCTGGCATTTTGCGGTATCCGAAAGAGAAGGGAGGAGCTGTGCTGAGGGTTCGGGCAGTTCTGCCAGCAGGGATTGCACGGGAAACCCGAGCGGAAAGGAAATAATATCCGGCCGCTCCCCGTTTGCAAGCCGTTGGGCAGCTTCTTCCGTCGTCATGGCAGAAACAGTAAAAAAGACATAGGGATTGCTCTTTTCAAACTCGGCAGCCCGGTTTTTGAGATAGGAAACGCCGCTCTCCCCCCCTGTTTTGAAGGAGACGATATGCCAAAGATGCAGCGTGCCGGTATATTTTGCAGCCTGCTTTTCCGCCCGCAGAGTATAGACATTTTTATGGACGCCGCTGGCGATAAACGCCGGAGCAAGGAATAGAAACGCGATGGTAAAGATGCAGAAAAAAAGAGAAATCAGCCTTTTCAAGGCGCGCCTCCCGCAGTATGTTTACCTATGTATATTCTGAAGACTGGATTTTTAGTATGCGCAGCACAGCGCAAAAAGTGCAGCTGCGAAATGCCTTTAAAAACTCTTGGTGGGGGTTGGCATGCGTCAATGGGTAAAGCTGCAAGCAGGCCGTTCTCTTGCATTTAGAATTTTTTAAAAGTCTGGTGCGCACCGATGGTCGATACGCATCTCTCCCAGCGGCGCTGTGAAGCGCTTTTGCGCGTTGACAAATCCGGAAGGGGTGGGATAAAATCATAGATATGGAAACTCTCGTGATCGCCGCCCCAAAAGGGCTTAAAA
>USII01000088.1 GCA_900554725.1 uncultured Eubacteriales bacterium | reverse complement strand
GTTCGATATAGTAGGAAATCTGCTTGACGATACCATCCGTGATGGACTTCCAGATCATACCGGGAATGCCATCTTCGTTGATCTGGCGCACAGCCGCCTTGGCAAGGTCTGTATAGATGTTGACCTTGTTGATGCCCAGCTGGCAGGCCTTCTTGAGGTTCTCATCTCCAGAGCCGGAGCCGCCGTGCAGAACCAGCGGGAAGCCGTTTGTCGCCTTCTTGATTTCCACCAGACGGTCAAAATCGATGTGGGGGGTGCCCACATACTCGCCATGGGCTGTGCCGATGGCAACTGCCAGCATATCGATTCCCGTATCCTTGATATACTGCACTGCCTGCTCGGGCTTTGTGAGCCCTGCATCTCTATCTGCGGCATAGCTTGCGCCCTGGCCGACATGGCCAAGCTCTGCCTCAACGCTGACATTGAGCGCATGTGCAACTTTTACCAGATCGCGAACCTGGGCAACATTCTCCTCGTAGGGAAGGGTGGATCTATCGACCATGATGGAGGTAAACCCTGCCGCAATTGCAGCGACGCCCTCTTCATATGTGCTGCCATGATCCAGGTTGATGGCAACCGGAACTGCTGCCTTTTCCGCCAGCTGCGTGAGGTATTTTCCATAGAAGATGATATCCGGAGTTGCGCCATAGGCGACATCCAGAATAATCGGAGCATTCATCATCTCCGCTGCCTGAAGAACCGCTCTGGCATCCAGCTCATGCGCCACATTGGGGGCCGCAACGCCGTAGTTTTCTTTGCTGGCTCTATCCAGCATCTCTTTCATCGTAATGAGCATTTCTTAATACCTTCCTTTCAAATCTAGTGTAAAAAGCTCCCGCTTCCTACTTGATTTCTATAAATTATAATATCAAACTCCGCTCAAACTAACAAGAGGTTTCTTGCATTTTCACAGAAAAACGGTATAGTTTTTATAAGGATGCGGCATACTGCGAAACAATATAAAATGAAATTAAGGAGGCAAAAATGGACCAAAAAATTCTCTGGAAACTTTCCTATGGCGTATACGCTGTTTGCAGCCTGGATGGCAGCCGCCCCACAGGCTGCATTGCCAACAGCGCCATGCAGATTACCTCGGCTCCGCCCAGCATCGCCATCAGCATAAACCACGACAACTATACCCACGGATGCATCGAAAAAACCGGCAGGTTTTCCCTGTGTGTTCTCCCAAAGAGCTGCTCTCCCTCTCTCATTGGCCAGCTGGGCTTTTTCAGCGGCCGGGATACGGATAAATTTGAGAAGCTGGCATACGAGACGGCCGATGGCCTGCCCGTTTTGAAGGATGCATGCGGCTATATTCTATGCGAAGTGCACCAAAAGATGGATGCCGGCACGCATACGGTGTTCCTCGGCCAGGTGACGGATGCCGTTCTAACGGCAGATCTCGAGCCCATGACATATGAGTATTACCACAATGTCATCAAGGGGAAAAGCCCCAAAAATGCTCCCACCTACCGCGGCGAACCGCAGAAAAGTGCCCCAAAAAAGCCGGAGCCTTCTTATCGCTGTTCCATCTGCGGGTATGTTTACAACGGCGAAGTTCCCTTTGGCCAGCTCCCGCCAAGCTATACCTGCCCCATCTGCGGCGCGCCTAAAAGCGTGTTTTCTCCCGTTTAACGCCCGCACCTCCTCTTTTTAAAAAGGTGCCGGGCCCTGGCGCGGCAGCCGCATCCCGCCCTGCCGGCAAAGCCGCCCAATGCCTGGCCGCCCTTTTTATAAAAAGGCATGCGCCCAAAAGAATTGTATTGACACAAATGCGCCAACTCCTTATAATGGTAAGGTACTGGTTCTGAGCGCGGCAGTTTTTGGGCCGTGCGCATGGATCGGGCAAGTGGAGAAGTATCGAAGTGGTCATAACGAGCACGACTGGAAATCGTGTAGTCCGCAAGGGCTCGCGGGTTCGAATCCCGCCTTCTCCGCCAGCGGCAAACTGCCGTTCCCAATATCGCAATTCACTTTGGTGGATTGCGATATTTTTATTGCCCGAAAGGAAATATTCATTTCGGCAACCTTGGCCATGTTGGAGCGCGCACCCGCCGCTGCTCCTCCTCTTTCGTAAAAAGTCGCGCTCGGCTCACCTGTTCGGCTGTAGGCTCCCTCACGATGGCTCGTCGTCGCCGCCAACTTTTTTGCGAACTGCGAGCATTCAACTCCCATTGCCCGTTTTCTGTGGGCGCAGGGGCATTCTTTGCCCAAAACACCAAAAGAAACCCGTTGGCAATTTGCCGCGCCTTTTCGCCAGACAAATTCCACTTTCGACAGATTGCGCCCTGCCCAGGCATCCTTTTTCCCATTTTTCGGGCGCTTAAAAGCCCCGCTGTGCCGGAAAAAACCGGTGCAACGGGGTTTCTATGCGCTTGCCGGGCTATTTGCACCGGCCCCTTTGCTATTTGCGCACGAATATGAGCCGCTCCCCGCGGGGAATGACAGCATCGGCGTCTGCATCTTTTAGAAGTTCGCTGCCCACTTTAAAGCGCTTTGCGATATCCCAGAGGGTCTCTCCGCCATCCGCATAATAGACAATTGCGCCGCTCTGCTTTGGCTGAGCAAGGGGGCTGGGCTGCGCATCGCAAACCGCCCGCACTTTTGCCGTGCTCATCTCCAGAATGCAGAAATCCAGGCAGCACTTGAGGTCCAGTTCTCTGCCAGATCCTTCCGCCGTAGTATATTCCACATTGGCCACAACCTGCAGTTCCATATCTGGCCGAAGCCCGGGAAGCGAAAGCTCTGTTTCATAGGGCAGCACCATGGAAGTGCTTTTAATTCCGGCATCGGCCGTGGTGTAGCAGAGGTTTACCGCAAGCTTGCCGAAGATGCGCGCGCGGTCCCGCTCTGCCTGTGCCCGCGTAGCCTTGGGCACTGCCGCAGCAAATAACACGCGTGAAACCTCAGGCGCGCTTTCCGGCACTTCGGCTTCCAGGCGTATCATCTTTTTCTGCCCTTCGCGCATGGAGGGGCAGAAAGCATGCAGCGCGCACGCCTTCAGCTCCATTTCGCTGTTTTCATCATACAGATCCTCAATATAGGAAATTTCTCTGGTTCCCCGGCTCATGACGCAAAGGTTCACAATCGCCGAAACATTGAGCAGATCCGGGTTTTCCGCCAACGCATCGATGGAAAGGCGCTCCAGCGTGGCCAATACCACAAGATTGCTATTCGCATCGATATTTTCGTGATTTACAATCTCTCCAAATGGAATGTTTTCCTGGTAATATTGCAGCGGCGCGTTTTTATCCGTGCTCTCGTATACCACAAACACCCGAAGTTCCCCTTCTATAATCGCCTTGCCGGGCTCTGTCACGGCGCCGCGCACCACTGCATAGCCGCGCTCTGCCAGAACTTTGCGCACTTCCGGCATGCTCTGGGGCACGCGCAGCTCGCTTTTGACATAGCTCTTTATCATTTTGACGCATTCCACCCAGGAAATTTCGCCGTTGCGGGCCTTCAGATGCATGCTGCCCTCTGCAAGCTTGGGATCCAGAATTTCATAGCTCTGGTTGCCAAGGGCATAAGCATCGATACAGATCTCCGCCCGCACCGAGACAGAGCTTCCGTCCAGCATGCTAAAGGATATCTCCCCAAGCTTTGCCCCGCCTACCACCTTCATATCCGGCCGAACTCCCTGGCACTCGACCGTATGGTGAAAACGGCAGGTGGCATTAAAGCTCTCAAATTCTCCCTTTTTATCCAAATATAACACGCAGAAAACGGCGTTGCCCTCGATAAAAATGCTGTTTTCCCCGGCGGAGACATCTGTAATTTCCCCCACCCCTGCGATATCCAGCACGCCCGAAATTTCCTCCATGGATTCGGGCAGCTTGAGCACGCCTTCCACCATCGCCTGCGATGCGCATACCCATTTGCTGTTTTCGGCCACTATTTCCCGCTTGGAAATGCCCATGTCCTTACCTCCGTTCCCAATCGATTCAATGCTTTGCTACCCTATATGTATTTTGCAGAGCCCCCGAAAATTACACCTTTGTTCATAAATTATTAACACCGCGCTACATGGGCATTTGCTATAATTTAGTTGCTATCACAAGTAAGGAGGGAGCGTTTTGTTAACCGTATCCAATCTAAGCAAGCGCTATGGAAATGTTTTGGCTCTGCAAAACGTTTCTTTTCATATTGATGGCCAGGAGAGCGCGGCGGTTTTTGGCATGGCCGGCTCTGGCAAATCCACGCTGGCAAGCCTGCTTTCCGGCTTTCTCGAATGCAGCCCGGGGCAGATTCGCATTGGCAGCTATGATATGGGAAAGGCCACCGAAAAAGCCCGCGGGCTCATCGGCTATCTTCCGGAGGGAAACCCCCTTTATGGGGATATGAGCGTCTATGAATACCTTGAGTTTATCTGCTCGCTCTATAAAGTTGCGCTCAAAAAGCGGCGCGCGCAAATTTCCTGGGCAATGGAGTGCTGCGAAATTGCGGAACACCGCCATACCCCCATTCGGGAGCTCTCTTCTCTGAATGCGCGCCGGGCGGGCATCGCGGGCGCCATCGTATTTAGCCCTCCCTTTCTGTTGTTCGATCGCCCATCGTTCGCTCTGCGTGCAGAGGATGCTTCCAAGGTGCGCGCGCTGATTTCCAGCCTGCGCAAAGCTTTTACCCTGCTTCTGCTTACAGATTCCCTTTCGGATGTGACAGATTTATGCTCCCATGTCATCGTGCTCAACCGCGGGCAGGTGGTTTCGGACAGCACGCTTTCCATGCTGGAAGCCATGGCCGGCCAAAGCAACCGGCTTAAGCTGCGCGTTGCGGGAGCGCCTTCCGAGCTGCGCGCCCTGTTTTCCATGCTCCCCGGCGTGCTGGATGTGGGCTTTGAGCGCACTTTTGAGGCGGGCACTGTGGATGTTCTGCTGGAAGTGCAGCGCGGCATGGATATTCGAAGGGATATTTGGCAGCTGGCCTTGAAGGCACATCTGCCCATTTTGGAGATGCGCTCCATCAGCGTCTCTTTAGAGGATATTTTTCTGCAGCTGACGGGCAGTGGAGGGGGCGGCGCATGATGGCAATCTTCAAAAAGGATTTGCGCTCCTATCTGCGCAGTATGCAGACATATATCTATCT
>USII01000087.1 GCA_900554725.1 uncultured Eubacteriales bacterium | reverse complement strand
GGCCGAGGTATAGGCCCCGATGGACATAAATCCCGCGTGGCCCAGCGTCAGTTCCCCCAAAAAACCCACCGTCAGGTTGAGCGAAACTGCCAGGATGACATTGATGCCCACTGGAACCAGCAGGCTCTGAAAGTGGCGGGAGAGAGCGCCCGTCTGCACCAGCAGGAAAATAAGGCCGTAGAGCGCCACCGCAAAGGCCGCAGTCAGAATATTTTTCCTATTCAGCATTTTTTTCATGGCTCTTCCTACACTTTCTCAATCTTCTTGCGCCCCAGCAGCCCGGAAGGCCGAACCAGCAGCACCAAAATCAACACCCCAAACACAATGGCATCGGAAAGCTGGGTGCTGATATACGCCTTGGAAAAGCTTTCGATGATGCCAAGCAGAATGCCCCCAAGCATTGCGCCGGGAATTGAGCCGATCCCACCAAGCACAGCCGCCACAAACGCTTTGATGCCGGGCAGCGAGCCGGTATACGGGCCTACAAAGCCATAGGAGCTCACAAACAGCGCCCCCGCCACTGCCGCCAGCCCAGATCCGATGGCAAAGGTGATGGAGATGGTGCGGTTGACATTGATGCCCATCAGCTGGGCCGCACCCCGATCCTCCGAAACGGCCAGCATGGCCCGCCCGGTTTTGGTTTTTTTGATAAAGAGCGTCAGCGCAATCATGATAAGGATAGTGGTGCCCAGCGTCACGATGGATTCACCGGATAATTCCACAGCCCCAAGATAGACGCTTGGCAGGCTGACTACGGATTCCACCTTCTGCTGCTGCGAGCCGAAGATGAGCAGCGCCAGGCTTTGCAGAAAATAGCTCACGCCAATAGCCGTAATGAGCACGGCCAGGGGAGAAGAGCCCCGCAGCGGCTTATAGGCAATTTTCTCAAGAACGACGCCCAAAACCGCGCAGAACACAATGCTCAAAATGACTCCGAGGTATGCCGGAAGCCCCATTGTTCCCATCGTGACAAAAAGCGTATAGGCCCCCACCATGATCACATCGCCATGGGCGAAGTTCAGCATCTTGGCGATGCCGTAAACCATGGTATAGCCAAGAGCGATGAGGGCATAAATGGCCCCCTGATTGAGCCCGTTTAACAGCTGCTGAAAAAATTCCAATTGAAAAGTCACCTCTTCTCTTATCAAAACGCCAAAGGAGACGCGAGCGTCTCCTTTGGGTTTTGGCTTGTGGCTTTATGCGAAGCTGTGCGCGGCCTATTTGCCGACATACTGGCCATCCTGGATGACTGCCACGCGCGCAGCCTTATTGGGCTCGCCGTCTTCTGAGAATGTCATCTCTCCAGTCACACCGGAAACGGTAATCTCTGTCATCGCAGCAATAATCGCATCGTTATCCATAGAGCCGGCCTGCTCAATCGCCGCCTTGATGGTGTAGATCGCATCATAGGCGTCTGCGGCAAACTGATCCGGCTCTGCCCCAAAGGCCTCCCGATAGTTGGCTACAAAGTTCTGGACAATTTCGTCCTCCGAATTGGCGACAAAGGGGGTCAGGTAGATAGCGCCCTCAATATTTGTCGTATCGCCTTCCAGCTGGTTAATGACGCCATCCCAGCCATCGCAGCCATAGTAGGGCAGCTCCAGCCCAACATTCACCGCCTGGTTTACGATATATGCAACCTCAGTATAGTAGATGGGCAAAAACAGCGCCTCGGCATCTGTCGCCTTAATCTTGGTAAGCTGTGTCTTGAAATCCACATCGCCGCTGGTAAAGCTTTCCGCCGCAACAATTTCACCGCCCAGCGCTTCAAATTCATCGACAAACGCCTCATAGATGCCCGAGCTGTAATCGCTGGCAACATCGTAGATAATGGCAACTTTGCGCAGGCCCTCTTCATACATGTAGTTGGCCATGGAGCGGCCCTGGAGCGGGTCTGTAAAGCAGATTCTAAAGCAGTTGTCATACTGCGTGCAGGCCTCGGCAGAGCCCGAAGGCGTAATCTGCAAAATGCCATCCCTGCTGGATTCATCTGTAACGGCGATGCAAGGGTCGCTTGTGACCGTGCCCATGAGCACCTGCATGCCATCGTCCATCAGTTTGTTATAGGCGGAAATGGCCTTTTCCGCATCGCTCTCGTCGTCCTCAAAAAGGTAGCGAATCTGCATGCCGTTGATCCCGCCGGCCGCGTTGATCTCATCCACCGCCAGCTGCCCACCCTGCTGGACGGAAATGCCGTAGGATGCATTGGAGCCGGTAAGCGGCCCGATTCCACCAATGACTACTTCCTCTTCAGTGCCCGGATTTTCCGTGCTGCCCGTCTCGACAGGAGCACCGGATTCCCCCGCGGGAGCACTGCTTCCCTCCTGCTCGGACACACAGCCGGAAAAGCAGGCGATCAACATCACCGCCGCGAGAATCCATGCCACTTTGGATGCAAAATGCTTCATGTTCTCTTCCTCCATCTCTAGTCTAAAAACTGTTTTTTCCTACCCTGCTAGAAATATGAACAGGGTATGAATATTTTTATATACTATATCCCTAAAATGGTCCTCCTGTCAAGGCAAAGCGGCAGATTCTCCCCGTTTTTCTCCTGTTGTTGCGATTTTTTTGCAGGAATCATTCTAAATTCCTGCAATCTTTTATGGCGCTCACTTTCCCTGGGTGATAAAATATATCTATCGGGTGCATTGCATCAGCTTTGGCGAAAAGGCTGAGCAAGGCACCAGAGGAAAGGAGATCCCATGCTAAAACAGCTGACAAAAAACATCCTCTACCTGCCCTCCTGCGAGCAAACAGATCGCCCTGCCCTGGGCTATATTGCCGGGCGGGAGGCCTCTCTTATGGTGGATGCTGGAAATTCCCCGGCCCACGCTCAGCTTTTTCTTTCCCAGCTTCGCCAGGAAGGGCTGGCTGCGCCGGATTATGTTGTGCTAACGCACTGGCACTGGGACCATTGCTTTGGGCTGAGCGCTCTCTCCGCTATCTCCCTTTGCAGCAGCAAGACACAGGAAAAGCTGCGGGAAATGTCGGACTGGGGCTGGAGCGAAGAGCAGATGCAAAAGCGCCTGCAAACCGGGCAGGAAATCGCTTTCTGCCACGAAAACATCTTAAAGGAATATCCGGATCGCAGGCATATCTGCGTGCGTGCCGCGGAACTCTCCTTTTCAGGCGAGCTTTCTATCGACCTTGGCGGCAGAACCGCGCGCCTTCTCCCCCTTTCCAACTCCCATGCAGAGGGGAGCCTTGCCGTATTTGTTCCCGAAGAGCGAGCCCTGCTGCTCGGGGATATCATCTGCCCGGACTACTACGGCAGCATGCCGCCCAGGCATTGCCCTAAAAAGCTTGCCCAGCTCATCGCCCAGCTAAATGCGCTGGATTTCGATACGGCGCTATACGGCCACGGCGAACCCGCACAGGTCTGCAAAGCGGAGCTTTTGGCAGACCTGCAGAGTGCACTGGCCGAAGTTCTGCCCGCCTGAAGGAAAGGAGCCGAAGATGGAAGTTAGAATTGCCACAAAAGCGGATATTGCATCCCTTGTCGCTTTGCGCCTGGAATACCTGCGGGCCGATTACTCTGTTCTCCCCAAGGAGGTGGAACAGGTGCTGCGCGCCCAGCTCCCCCTCTATTTCTCCCGGCACCTGGGAAAGGACTGCCATGTTTACCTGGCGGAAGAACATCAAAGCGCGGTTAGCTGCGCCTTTTTAATCGTTTTGGAAAAGCCCGCCAATCCCACATTCCCCACTGGAAAAGTGGGAACGGTGATGAATGTCTATACCCGCCCGGTATACCGCCGCCGGGGCTTTGCCTGCGCCCTTTTGGAGCGGCTCATTTCCGATGCCCGAAAGATGGACCTCTCCTACCTGGAGCTTAAGGCCACAGAACAGGGCCTGCACCTATACCAGCGCCTGGGGTTCAACAGGGAAATTTCCAGGTATCTGCCCATGCGGCTGATCTTAAAATAGTCTTTCCCGGGCAAAAAAAGCGCGCAGCCCATGCTCTTTCCATAGACTGCGCGCTTTTTTGCTTAATGATGGGGCTCGCTTTTGCGCTCTCCCCCGCTTTGATTCTCCTTTGCCCGCGCCAGCAGCACCGCCAGCCCTTCGCCCAGCGCCGCTCCCACCATATGGCGATAGCTGGCATAGCTTGGGTCCAGGCGCGCAATTGCATCCAGAAGCTCTTTAATATCCCCCGATATGGCAACTGAAACCACAGGCACAGGCTGCCCAGTCTGTTCATCCAGCATGTTCTGCTGCACAATCTGCATTTGCCGATCCATCGAATGCTCCTTTTCTGCGCGACCACTGCGCCGCTTTTGCTATTCTCCTTTTTGGGGCTGGGCCACCAGCGGAAAATGGCAGGCTGCATACCGGCCGTTTCCAAATTCCCGCATGGGCGGTGCCTCCTTGCTGCAAATCTCCTTGGCATATGGGCAGCGCGTATGAAAGCGGCAGCCCGAAGGCGGATCGATGGGGCTTGGGATATCCCCCGTCAGAATCTCCCGCTCTTCTCTTCGCAAAGCGGGATCCGGCTTGGGAACGGATTCCATCAAAAATCTGGTATAGGGGTGGATGGGGCTTTGGTAGAGCTCTTTTGTTCCGCCGATTTCGCAGAGCCTTCCCAAAAACATGACGCAGACGCGATCCGAAATATAGCGCACTACGCCAAGATCGTGGGAGATAAAAAGATATGTCAGCCCAAGCTCCTTTTGCAGATCGCGCAGAAGGTTTAGAATCTGCGCCTGAATGGAAACATCCAGCGCCGAGATGGGCTCGTCGCAGATGATAAGCTTTGGGCGAAGGGCCAGCGCGCGGGCAATGCCGATGCGCTGGCGCTGCCCGCCGGAAAACTCGTGCGGAAAGCGGCCGATATACTCCTGCGGCAGGCCCACCACCTCCATCAGGCGGCACACCGCCTTATGCAGCTCTTCCCCGCTGAGGTGTTCGTTGGCACGGAACGGCTCTGCAATGAGGTCGAACACGCGCATGCGCGGGTCAAGGGATGAGTACGGATCCTGAAAAATCATCTGGATATCGCGGCGCAGGGGCTTGAGCTCTTTGGGCGACATTCTCGCAATATCCCTGCCCTCGAACAGAACCTCGCCCTCGCTTGGGTCTAAAAGGCGGATG
>USII01000086.1 GCA_900554725.1 uncultured Eubacteriales bacterium | reverse complement strand
CAGTTTCCATGCTCGTAGTTGCAAAGCACAAGCTGCTCTGCCGGCACTCCAATGGCTTTTGCCGCCCGGCGGAAGTTTTCCCGCACGCGCTCAGAATCCGGCTCCCTCTTAAAGCTCAAGTTGAGCGATGCATATTCTCCCTCGCTTACGCCGCCAATCCGAGAGGTGAAGCCATGCCGCACTCCCAGCGCCGTGAAAGCGGGAATGGTATAGAAAACCACGCCCTCCTTTTCCTGCTCTAAAAACCCTTTATTTACGCCTTCTGCATATGCCATCCAGCCTGCTCCTTTTCAAATACCCTCTGCCTTTGTTTTCTTCTTTGAAGGCATAGGGCTTCCTATCGCGCTCTATTTTTCCGCCACGAGTTTTTTCAGCTCTTCCATAAAAGTGCTGACATCCTTAAACTCCCGGTAAACCGAAGCAAAGCGAACATACGCCACCTCGTCCACCTTTTTGAGCGCTTCCATCACCATATCGCCAATATCCTCCGCGCGCACCTCCTGCTCTACGCGGTTTTGCACCTGATTTTCAATTTCCAGCGCCATTGCATCGATGGTGTCCATGGAAACATTGCGCTTCTCACAGGCCTTGCGAATTCCCTTTTTAATCTTATCCACATCAAAGGCCTGCCTGCTACCATCTTTTTTTACGACCATGACGGGCACCTGCTCTGCCTTCTCGTAGGTGGTGAAACGCCGCCCGCATTTTAAGCACTCCCTGCGCCTGCGCGTGGAAACACCGTCATCCAGCGGCCGTGAATCCACCACCTTGCTCTCGTGATGCCCGCAATAAATACACCTCATGCCCTTTTCACCTCGTAAACCGCCCCTGCGGCATATTTCAAGATGATTATAGCACAGTTGCCCGCCAATGCTCAACGGATGATTTCGCAACTCTCCAGATCGACCTGTACCAGAATGACATCATCCCCAATTTTGCAGATATCCTTCCACGGGATGACATAATCCCTTTTTTGAAACAGTCCGCGCAGCCCGCAACTCCCTGGAACGACAATGGCATGGATATGCCCCTTGCATTCATCAAAAATCAAATCGCACAAATACCCGAGGCTTCTGCCCTCGCAGATATTGATGACCTCTTTCTGCCTTAAACACTGGTACCGCAAAACCATCCCTCCCCCGTTTTTTTATCATATGCCGCCAAGGGAATTTTGGTTTCTGGCACATTTGCCGCATCTTTTTTGGGCAGAAGATCCTTTTTACCAGATTATTAAAAATCCCAGCAAAACAGGATATCCTGCGCCACTGGGATTTTCAGGCCTATTCTACGACATGCACCTTTATCATATTGGTTCTGCCGGCGACACCCAACGGAATGCCCTCCGTAATGATCACAAGCTCGCCCCTGTGCAGGTAGCCCGCTTCCACAGCCTGCTTGACTGCATGGGCAAAAAGCTCATCCATATTCATCTTCTCATCCAGCCGGATGGGAAACACATTCCAGGAGAGGTTTAGTTGGCGCATGACTTCATCCGTCATGGCGCCGCCAATGATGGGCACGGAAGGACGGAACTTGGAAATGAGCTTGGCTGTTGTTCCCGTTTTGGTGATGGCCAGCAGGGCCGCCGCATTGAGATCGTAGGAAATCGTGCAGGAGGCATGGGAGATGGCATCCGGCGTATTTTCTGCGCCATGGTTGCGCTGGCTCTCCGTAAAAAAGCGCTTCTTATAATCGATATCCTGCTCTGTTCGCAGGGCGATGCGCGCCATCGTTTCCACAGCCTTGACCGGGTATTTGCCCGCCGCTGTTTCCCCTGAAAGCATAATTGCGCTGGTGCCATCGTAGATGGCATTGGCCACATCCGTCCCCTCTGCTCGGGTAGGCCGGGGGTGCGTTATCATGCTCTCGAGCATCTGCGTTGCGGTGATGACCTGCTTTCCCGCAAGATAGCCCCGTTTGATGAGCTTTTTCTGCTGCACAGGAACTTCTTCCAGCGGGATCTCCACGCCCATATCCCCCCGTGCAACCATGATTCCATCGCAGCTTCGAATGATCTCCCCAGCATTTTCCACGCCCTCGGCGTTTTCGATTTTTGCTATTACCTTGATATGCCCGCCACCATTTTGATCCAGAAACTCCCGAAGCTGCAGCAGATCATCCGCATTGCGCACGAAAGACGCAGCGATGATATCGAACCCGTGCTTAATGCCAAAGAGGATATCCTGTTCATCCGCCTCGCTCATATAGGGCATATTGAGGTGTACGCCCGGCAAATTGACGCCTTTGCGATCCGTAATCGTGCCGCCATCCACAACTTCCGTCTCGATTTCCGATCCGGTGACTCTTTTGACGCATAACTCGATATTGCCATCGTCCAGCAGGATCACATCCCCCCTGCGGACATCCAGCGGCAGGCGCTTATAGGAAACGCTTGCGCACTTTTCATCGCCCAGAAGAGAATCCGTCGTAAGTGTAAAACTTTGCCCTTCTACCAGCTCCGCCTTTCCACCCCGAAACCGGCCCAGGCGCACTTCCGGCCCTTTGGTATCGAGCAGCGCGGCCACTGGCTTATTCAGCTCCTCCCGCGCCTGCTTCAGGGCCTGCAGGCGCCCAAGCTGTTCGCGGTGATCCCCATGGGAAAAGTTGAACCGCGCCACATCCATTCCTGCGCAGATCAGCTGTTTAATCGTCTCCACATCGCTGCTGGCCGGCCCCAGCGTCGCTACAATTTTGGTCTTCCTCATTGCCATATGCGTCTATCCCTTTCGCGAAATGTTCTCCAATAGATACACTGTTGTTTTTATTATACACAAAAAATGCAGGAACGCATATTTTTCCTTCATTTTTTACACTTTCGCCATTTTGCGCGTTTTTTTCATGCCATAGTTCTACACCCTTTGAAAAGTGAGTAGGATATACTGTGCCCTGGTGAGGGAAATGAAAAAGGTATATATCGAACTTGTCCTTCTGGATAACTTCCTGATGGACTTTGTCATCTTGTTTTTCGCCGTTCGGCTTTCTGAAAAGCGCGTGCAATTCTCCCGCATCAGCCTTGGGGCGGGAATTGGGGCGGTGTATTCCGCATTTGCTCTGGGATTCCCGCTGCTGAGCGGCCTGTTCATTAAATGTATGGCGCTTGGGCTTATGTGCCTGCCCCTTGGGGCGCGGCCATTCAAGCGCTATCTTTTGCGCTGCGGCCTGGCGCTGCTTTGCTCTTTTCTATTTGGCGGTTGCATTTTCTTTGCCATGCTGGCCCTGGGAGCCCCGCTGGAGGGAGCGTATCTCGGCCTGCCCATCCTGCGCTATGTGCTGCTGGGCGTGGCAGCTGGAATCGTGCTGATAGAGTTCTATCAGCGCATACCCCATCCGCGCTCAGGAGCGGAATACCTGATCCACGCCGAATTTTGCGGTGCCGGCATCAACTTGCGCGGGTTTTTGGATACCGGAAATCTGCTGCAAAGCCCAGGGGGAATTCCCATTATCATCATGGCCGAAAAAACAGCAGGAGAAGAGCTTAAGCAAGCCATTTCCCGGCAGGGTGTATTCTCTCTCCCCTGCCTTACTGCATCCGGAAAAAGCGAGCTTCCCGCCTTCCTGCCCGATAAGCTCATTATCACCACCAACGGCAAAAGCTATACCTCTAAGGCATATCTCGCACTTACAGATGCTCCCCTGCCCAGCGGATACACCGCTCTTCTCGGGCCGGATTTAAAACTTTTCCCATTATAGGAGGACCCCATGAGAAAAAAACTGGAACAAATTCGCCTGGCTATTTTTAAAATGATTCTGGCAAAAAGGCACCTCCTTTATGTCAATGGGAGCGAAGCGCTGCCCCCTCCGCTCTCCAAAAGCGAGGAGAATCTTCTCATCAAGCGGCTGGCCGGCGGCGAAAGCGAAGTAAAAAGCAGCCTCATTGAGCGCAATATCCGCCTTGTTGTCTATATCGCCCGCAAATTTGATAATACAGGCGTAGGCCTGGAGGATCTCATCTCCATCGGCACCATTGGGCTGATTAAAGCAGTCAATACCTTTGATGCCAGCAAAAATATCAAACTTGCCACCTATGCTAGCCGCTGCATCGAAAATGAGATCCTGATGTTCTTGCGCCGCACATCTCGAACAAAAGGAGAAATTTCTCTGGATGAGCCGCTCAATGTGGATTGGGATGGCAATGAGCTTTTGCTTTCGGATATTCTGGGCACAGAGAGCGATGCTGTCTTTAGAGAAATCGAAAACGATGTGGAAAAATCTCTCATTGCCGAGGCCGTTTCCCACCTTCCTGACCGGGAAAAGCTCATCATCAATATGTTATAGAGTAAGCAGGCCGGGAAGCTTATCCTTCCCGGCCTATCTATTTTTGCGCGTTTTTATTTTATATAGAGCGGCAAGCGCTCCTATTATGCCTTCTTTAAGATGCTGCCATAGGGGTGCTCAGAATCCGCCTTCCCCACGATAAGAAGCTCTTTTTGCTCTACCATTTTTCGGATGCGCAGCGCATACCAGCTGTCGCATGCGCCCTCCGGATGTCTTTTCATCAGCTCGCCAATGAGCCGCGCCATGGAAAACTCTCCCTCGGGCAAGTGCCTGCGCAGCAAAAAATCATAAAAATCCTCAGGCACGGAGAGCAACTCTCCATTTACCCATGCGCGCAGCGGCGCATTTTCCCGCTCCAGCGCCCTCCATCGCTCCAAAAAGAAGCGCAACTGTGCGCTGCAAATTTCTCCAGGCTGGGCCACTGGCCAAGATTCCTCTTGCACCCTTTTCGGTGAATTCTCCCCTGCAAAGCATCGCACCAATTTAGAAAGGGGCGCAACGGCAACTTGGCAGCCGCTATCCCATAAAAGGCTGCCCGCAAAGAAAAGGCCGCATAGCGCCCCGGGCGCGCCATTCACCCAAATGCGAATCGGCTCTTTATGCTCTATCGCCGAATGAAATCTTTGCATATCGTTCCTCAAGCTCTTGAAGTAGAGTTCCAGATCCTGCCCGCCAAAGCCAAATTGCCCCCACAGCCTTCGCAGTGTTTCCCGCCTTCCCGCGCCGTCATATCCCCCTTTGAGCGCTCCAACATCCAGATACTGGCCCAAACATACCGTTTCTCCAATTTCTCCCATTTCCTCTATTTTTAGCAGCTCTTCCACCTTTTGGGCTGCCATTTCACTTTCTCCAATCAGCCCAATCCCGCATATCCCGCCAGGCCCGGCCTTTATCGCCTGCATCATCCCTGTCTCTTATACACATCTGACGCTGCCGACGAGCGATCTAGTGTAG